>NZ_JBEXRZ010000249.1:0-10311 GCF_040613325.1 Streptomyces sp. NPDC006283
CTGCGACCGCGGGCGGCCCCCGGACCCAGTTAACCCCTCACGGAGGCACCCATGGGGCGCTACGTCGCACGACGACTGCTCCAGATGATCCCGGTGTTCATCGGGTCAACCTTTTTGATCTTCGCCATGATGTTCGCGCTGCCCGGCGATCCCGTCAGAGCGCTCATGGGAGACCAGGCGTTTGACCCCGCGGTGGTCGAAGCCATCCGCCATGACCGCGGGCTCGACCTGCCGCTCTGGCAGCAGTACCTGAAGTACCTCTTCGAGCTGCTTCAGGGCAACTTCGGCACGGAGATCGCGAGCCAGCGTCCCATCGCCGACATCATCGCGCAGGCGTTCCCGGTCACCATCCGGCTGACGCTCTTCGCCTTCACCTTCACGGTGATCGTCGGCATCGGCCTCGGCATCGTCGCGGGCCTGCGTCCCGAGTCCGTGCGGGACCGGGGGCTCCTCGCCCTCACCCTCGTGCTGATCTCGATGCCCTCCTTCGTGCTGGGCTACCTGATGCAGTACCTGTTCGCCTTCAAGTGGGGGATCACCACCCCGACGGTGCAGGACTCCGAGAGCTTCGGGGACCTGCTGCTGCCGGCCATCGTCCTCGGTTCGCTCTCCCTCGCGTACGTGGCACGTCTGACCCGTACGTCGATGGCGGAGAACCTGCGCGCCGACTACATGCGCACGGCGGTCGCCAAGGGCCTGCCGCGCCGCCGCATCATCGGTGTCCACCTGATGCGCAACTCGCTCGTTCCGGTGGTCACCTTCCTCGGCACCGACATCGGCAACCTGATGACCGGCGCCATCGTCACCGAGGGCATCTTCAACGTCCAGGGCGTCGGTGACGCGATCTACGAGGCACTGTTCCGCCGCGAGGGGGCGACCGTCGTCGGCATCGCCTCGCTGATCGTCCTCGTCTACCTGCTCGCCAGCCTGCTCGTCGACCTGCTTTACGCGGTCCTGGACCCGAGGATCCGGTATGCCTGAGAAGACCGCAGCCACTGCGGCGACCACCGGGGCCGAGAAGGTCACCAGCACCGCCGCCGCTCCCGACACCGCGCTGGTCACCCAGGCGCCCAAGCCGGACAAGGCGCGCAGCCTGTGGTCCGACGCCTGGCACGACCTGCGCCGCAACCCGCTGTTCCTGATCTCGGCGGGTCTGATCGTCCTGCTGATCGTCATCTCGGCGTTCCCGGGCCTGTTCACCAGTGCCTCGCCGCGCGACGCCGACCTGGCGAACCACTACCTCGGCCAGCCGAACTGGAGCCACTTCTTCCAGCCCGACTGGTTCGGTTACGACGGCCAGGGCCGCTCCATCTACGCCCGAGTCGTCTACGGCGCCCGCGCCTCGATCATCGTCGGTGTCGGCGTCACCCTTCTGGTGACCCTGCTGGGCACCCTCGTGGGCATGATCGCCGGCTACTTCGGCGGCTGGATCGACACGCTCCTGTCGCGCGTCACCGACATCTTCATGGGCATCCCGTTCCTGCTCGGTGCGCTCGTCGTCCTCACCAGCTTCGAGAAGCGCGCCGTCTGGGTCGTCATCCTCGCCCTGGTGTTCCTCGGCTGGACGCAGATCGCCCGTGTCGCGCGCGGCTCGGTCATCACCATCAAGCAGGCCGACTACGTGGTGGCGGCCAAGGCGCTCGGCGCCTCGACCACCCGCATCCTGACCCGGCACGTGCTGCCCAACGCGCTCGCGCCGATCATCGTCGTCGCGACCATCGCACTCGGCGGCTACATCGCCGCGGAGGCGACGCTGTCCTTCCTCGGTGTCGGCCTGGCCGAACCGACGGTCTCCTGGGGCGTCGACGTGTCCAGTGGACGTGAGCAGCTCCGCAACGCACCCCACGTGCTGATCATCCCCTCGGTGATGGTCTCGATCACGGTGCTCTCGTTCCTGATGTTCGGCGATGCGGTTCGCAACGCCCTCGACCCCAAGCTGCGCTGAGGAGGGCGTACGACGTGACCATCATCGACAAAACAGCAAGCGTCCCCGCGCCCCGCGAGGGCAACGACTTCTCCGGTCCGCTGCTCGAAGTGCGCGACCTGCACGTCGAGTTCCACACCCGTGACGGTGTCGCCAAGGCCGTCAACGGTGTGAACTACAGCGTCGACTCCGGTGAGACCCTGGCCGTGCTGGGTGAGTCCGGCTCGGGCAAGTCCGTCACCGCCCAGGCCATCATGGGCATCCTCGACATGCCGCCCGGGAAGATCCCGAACGGGCAGATCCTCTTCCGCGGCCAGGACATGCTCACCATGAGCAACGAGGAGCGGCGGCAGATCCGCGGCCGGAAGATCGCGATGATCTTCCAGGACGCGCTGTCCTCGCTCAACCCCGTGCTCTCCGTGGGCTACCAGCTCGGTGAGATGTTCCGCGTCCACCAGGGGCTGTCCAAGAAGGAAGCCAAGGCCAAGTCCATCGAGCTGATGGACAAGGTGAAGATCCCGGCCGCCAAGGCCCGGGTCGGTGACTACCCGCACCAGTTCTCCGGCGGTATGCGCCAGCGCATCATGATCGCCATGGCCCTGGCTCTCGAGCCGGACCTGATCATCGCCGACGAGCCGACCACCGCGCTCGACGTGACCGTCCAGGCCCAGGTCATGGACCTGCTCGCGGAGCTGCAGCGCGAGTACAACATGGGTCTGATCCTGATCACCCACGACCTCGGCGTCGTCGCCGACGTCGCGGACAAGATCGCCGTGATGTACGCGGGCCGGATCGTCGAGACCGCCCCCGTGCACGAGCTGTACAAGCGGCCCGCCCACCCGTACACCCGGGGTCTGCTCGACTCGATCCCGCGCCTGGACCAGAAGGGCCAGGAGCTGTACGCGATCAAGGGTCTGCCGCCCAACCTGCTGAAGATTCCGAGCGGTTGCGCGTTCAACCCGCGCTGCCCCAAGGCGGACGACATCTGCCGTACGGACATCCCGGCGCTGGTTCCGGTGACCGAGCAGGACGGCAGCGAGCTGCCCGGCCGCGGAAGCGCGTGCCACTTCTGGAAGGAGACGATCCATGGCTGAGCTCAAGAAGACGAACGAGGCCGTGGACGCGACCCCCAACGTCACCAAGGTGGAGACGGTCGACGTCGCCACGGAGGAGGCGGCCGTCGCGGCGCTCGACGCCACCGTCGAACGCGGTGAGCCGATCCTGCAGGTGCGCAACCTGGTCAAGCACTTCCCGCTGACCCAGGGCATCCTCTTCAAGCGCCAGGTCGGCGCGGTCAAGGCCGTGGACGGGGTCTCGTTCGACCTCTACCAGGGCGAGACGCTCGGCATCGTCGGCGAGTCCGGCTGTGGCAAGTCCACCGTCGCCAAGCTGCTGATGACGCTGGAGAAGGCGACCGCCGGCGAGGTCTTCTACAAGGGCCAGGACATCACCAAGCTGTCGGGCCGCGCGCTGAAGGCGGTGCGCCGCAACATCCAGATGGTGTTCCAGGACCCGTACACCTCGCTCAACCCGCGTATGACGGTCGGCGACATCATCGGCGAGCCCTTCGACATCCACCCCGAGGTGGCTCCGAAGGGCGACCGGCGCCGCAAGGTGCAGGAGCTGCTGGACGTCGTCGGTCTCAACCCGGAGTACATCCACCGGTATCCGCACCAGTTCTCGGGCGGTCAGCGCCAGCGCATCGGCATCGCCCGCGGCCTCGCGCTCAACCCCGAGATCATCATCTGCGACGAGCCGGTGTCGGCGCTGGACGTCTCCGTCCAGGCGCAGGTCGTCAACCTGATGGAGAAGCTGCAGGACGAGTTCAACCTCTCCTACCTCTTCATCGCCCACGACCTGTCGATCGTCCGGCACATCTCGGACCGCGTCGGCGTGATGTACCTCGGCAAGATGGCCGAGATCGGCACCGACGTGCAGATCTACGACCACCCGACGCACCCGTACACCCAGGCGCTGCTGTCCGCCGTCCCCGTCCCGGACCCGGAGGCGCGTGAGGGCCGCGAGCGGATCATCCTCACCGGAGACGTGCCGTCCCCGGCGAACCCGCCGTCGGGCTGCCGCTTCCGCACCCGCTGCTGGAAGGCCGAGGAGAAGTGCGCCACCGAGGTGCCGCTGCTCGCGGTGCCCGAGCGCTTCAAGGGGCAGGACACCCCGGCCGCGCACGAGTCGGCGTGCCACTTCGCCGAGGAGAAGGACGTCGTCCACGCGGCGTAGTCCCGGGCCTGACACAGAAGGCGCCTGCCCCCTCTCCGGGGGCGGGCGCCTTCGCCGTTCCAGCACGACTGCCCTGCCGGAAGCTGCGATCCGGGATCAGCCTGGCTGGGGAACAGCGCTCGAACAAGCAGCCGCACACTATGCGGTGCGGGTTTCCCGGCAGGAAATGCGTTGCGGCGGCTCATCGCCCCGCCGACAGTGGGCGGATGGATCACGAACCGATCGACCTCGCCGGCCGCCGCATCACACTCGGCGACGTCGGCGACGAGAACTGGCGTGCCGTCGCCGACGTCGCGCCGAGGGACGAGCAGCGCGTCTTCGTCGCCGCCCTCGCTGCCCGCTACCTGCTGCTCTCGATGCGCGGCGGCCCGTGGAACTCACTCGCCGTCTCGGCGGACGACACCGTGGTCGGCCATGTCATGTGGGCGTACGACGAGGAGGACGGGACCCACTGGATCGGGGGCGTGGTCGTCGACGCCGAGGAACAGGGCAAGGGTGTGGGGCGGCAGGCCATGCTCCTGCTGATCCGGCTGCTGTCCGTGCGCCCGAACTGCCGGGAGATACGTCTCTCCTACCATGCGGCCAACACCGGCGCGGCGAAACTCTATACGGCTCTGGGCTTCGAACCGACGGGGGACTTCGAGGACGACGAGATCGTGGTCGCTCTCCCCGCCGGACGGGTACCGGTCGCCTGAGGCCGGCGAAAACCCGTTGCGGGCAACGCGCCCGGCGCGAACAGTGGCGTCATGTCTCTCACCGTCCGGCCCGCGACCCTCGCGGACGCGCCCTCCATATGCGCCCTGCTGAACGCCGTCGACGTCGTCGAGATCGGACGGGCCGACACCGAACTGCACACCGTGGAGACCGACCTCGCCCACCCCGACGTCGATCTCGCCCAGGACTCCTGGCTGGTGCACGAGGACGGTGACCTCGTGGCGTACGGAATCCTGTGGAGCGACTCGGGCGCCGGTGACATCGGCGTCGACCACTACGTCCTGCCCGGCCGTTCGCGGGCCGCCGGGCTGGTGCTGAGACGGATCGAGGAGCGAGCCGCACGCAAGGCGGCGGCCGCCGGCGCCGAGCAGGCCGTGCTCCACCTCCACCTCAACGTGCGGCCGTCCCTCGACACCGCGCTGCTCGACGCCAGGGGCTGGCGCACCGTGCGCCGCTACCAGGTCATGACCCGCCCGCTGTCCCCGGCCGACCGTGTTCCCGAGCCGCCCGCCGGGGTGACGCTGCGCAATTGCGTGGCCGATGCCGACCACCGGATCGCGCACGCCCTGGTGGAGGAGACCTTCGCCGAGCACTTCGACCACCACCCCCGCACCTACGACCAGTGGGTGGCCGACCTCGGCGACCACCGCGACCGGACGCTCATGTGGATCGCCTCGGTCGAGGGCGAGGGCGATGTGGCCGTCCTGCTGACCAGGGACGACAAGGAGTCCATGGGCTGGATCGGAAACATCGGTGTGCGCAGGGCCGCCCGCGGCCGCGGCCTCGCCGGCTTCCTGCTGCGCCATGCCTTCGCCAGGTACGCCGCCCGAGGCCGGGACACCATCGGCCTGGCGGTGGACACCCGGAACGCGAGCGGGGCCCTCGGCCTTTACGAGGCACACGGGATGACGCTGCATTACGCGATCGACACATGGGAGCTCGTCGTACCCCTTTCCGCGGCCTCCGCACGGGTGTCCTGAAAATGCGTTAGATCCTTTATGGAGTGATATTGGGCCCAAGGGAGACTTGGGATCGAGGAGGCACTCCATGCGTGGAGCCACACGCGCGAAGTGGGCCGCTTGCACGCTCGCCGTCGTACTCGCCGCGACGGCGTGCGGCGGGGGAAGCGACAGCGGCGGCAGTGGCGCCGACGGCATCGTGAGCTCTTCCTGGGGCGACCCGCAGAACCCGCTGGAACCCGCCAACACCAACGAGGTGCAGGGCGGCAAGGTGCTCGACATGATCTTCCGCGGGCTCAAGCGGTACGACCCCAAGACCGGCGAAGCCCAGAACATGGTCGCCCAGAAGATCGACACCACGGACTCGGTCAACTTCACGGTCACCCTCAAGCCCGGCTGGAAGTTCAGCAACGGCGAGGCCGTCACCGCCCGCTCGTTCGTGGACGCCTGGAACTACGGCGCCCACCTCAAGAACAACCAGCGCAACGCGTACTTCTTCGGCTACATCGAGGGGTACGACAAGGTCCACCCCGAGAAGGGCGAGGCCGGAGCGGAGAAGCTCTCCGGCCTCAAGGTCGTCGACGACACCACCTTCACCGTCAAGCTCACGCAGAAGTTCTCCACCTGGCCCGACACCCTCGGCTACGCGGCGTTCTCCCCCCTGCCCCGTGCCTTCTTCGACGACCACGACGCCTGGCTCGCGCAGCCCGTCGGCAACGGCCCGTACACCGTCGACTCGTACGCCAAGGGCTCGCAGATGTCGCTGCGCCGCTGGGACGGCTACACCGGACCCGACAAAGCGCAGAACGGCGGCATCGACCTCAAGGTGTACACGGACAACAACACGGCCTACACCGACCTCATCGCCGGCAACCTCGATCTCGTCGACGACGTGCCCGCCGCCCAGCTGAAGAACGTGAAGGCGGACCTCGGGGACCGCTACATCAACACCCCCGCCGGGATCATCCAGACCCTCGCCTTCCCCTACTACGACGACGCCTGGAAGCCCGCCGACAAAGCGAAGGTCCGCACCGGCCTGTCCATGGCGATCAACCGCAAGCAGATCACGGACACCATCTTCCAGCAGACCCGCACACCGGCGAAGGACTGGACCTCGCCGGTGCTCGGCGAAGAAGGCGGCTACGACCCGACGCTGTGCGGCAAGGCCTGCGAATACAACCCGGCACAGGCGAAGAAGCTGATCGCCGAGGGCGGCGGGCTGCCCGGCGGCCGCATCACGATCTCCTACAACGCCGACACCGGCTCGCACAAGGACTGGGTCGACGCCGTCTGCAACTCCATCAAGAACGCCCTGGGCAACGACAAGGTCTGCGTCGGCAACCCCGTCGGCACCTTCGCCGACTTCCGCAACCAGATCACCCAGTCCAAGATGTCCGGCCCCTTCCGGGCCGGCTGGCAGATGGACTACCCGCTGATCCAGAACTTCCTCCAGCCGCTCTACTACACCAACGCCTCGTCCAACGACGGCAAGTGGAGCAACAAGAAGTTCGACGACCTCATCGACAAGGCCAACGCCGAGACCGATCCCGTCCAGGCGGTCGAGACCTTCAAACAGGCACAGGAGGTCGTACGCGACGAGATGGCCGCCATCCCGCTCTGGTACCAGAACGGCAGCGCCGGCTACTCGGAACGCGTCTCGAACGTCGCACTCAATCCGTTCAGCGTCCCCGTCTACAACGAGATCAAGGTCAACTGACGGCGGAAGGCCCCCGGCCCGGCGCGCCCCGGCGCCGGCCCGTCGCCCTTCCCACGACCCCCCGGAGCCCGCGATGGGACGGTATGTGATCCGGCGTCTGCTGCAGATGATCCCTGTCTTCTTCGGCGCCACCCTGCTGATCTTCCTCATGGTCAACGTGATGGGCGACCCCATCGCGGGCCTGTGCGGAGAGCGGCAGTGCGACCCGGCGACGGCGGCCCAGCTGCGCAAGGAGTTCGGCCTCGACAAGCCACTGTGGCAGCAGTACGCGACCTACATGGGCAACGTCTTCACCGGGGACTTCGGCACCGCCTTCAACGGGCAGGAAGTCACCGAGCTCATGGCTGACGCCTTCCCGGTCACGATCAGACTGACCCTGGTGGCCATCGCCTTCGAGATCGTCATCGGCATCACCCTCGGCGTCGTCACCGGCCTGCGCCGCGGCCGGCCCGTCGACACCGGCGTCCTGTTGCTCACGCTCGTCGTCATCTCGGTACCGACGTTCGTCACCGGTCTGCTGCTCCAGCTACTGCTGGGCTACAAGTGGGGCCTCGTCGACCCGTCCGTCTCCACCGACGCCCGGATCGGCGAACTGATCATCCCCGGGCTGGTCCTCGCCTCGGTGTCGCTCGCCTATGTGACCCGGCTGACCCGCACCTCGATCGCCGAGAACAGCCGCGCCGACTACGTCCGCACCGCCAAGGCCAAGGGACTCCCGCGGAGCAGAGTGATCCGCAAGCATCTGCTGCGGAACTCGCTGATCCCGGTGGTGACGTTCATCGGAACCGACATCGGGGCGCTGATGGGCGGCGCGATCGTCACCGAACGGATCTTCAACATCCACGGCGTCGGCTACCAGCTCTACCAGGGCATCCTGCGCCAGAACACGCAGACCGTCGTGGGCTTCGTCAGCGTGCTCGTCATCGTGTTCCTCGTGGCCAACCTGCTGGTGGACCTCCTGTACGCCGTGCTGGACCCGAGGATCCGCTATGCCTGAGCCCCAGAACCCGCACTTCGACGACCCGGCGCACTCCGCGGTCGCCGCCACCGGCGCCGGAGGTGCCGCAAACCTCGCGATGAGGGAGGGGGAGACGCTCGAGAAGAGGCCGGGCCCGGGCCGCCCCGAAGGCACCGGCCCCGCCGCCAAACCGCGGAGCCTCTGGTCGGACGCCTGGCGGGATCTGCGGCGCAACCCCGTCTTCGTCGTCTCCGCCCTGGTCATCCTCTTCCTGATCGTCATCTCGCTGTGGCCCTCACTGATCGCCTCCGGCAACCCGCTGAGCTGCGATCTCGCCAAGGCCCAGGAGGGCTCCCAGCCCGGACACCCCTTCGGGTTCAACGGCCAGGGCTGCGACGTCTACACCCGCACCGTCTACGGGGCACGGGCCTCCGTCACCGTCGGCGTCTGCGCCACCCTCGGTGTGGCACTGCTCGGCTCGGTCCTCGGCGGGCTCGCCGGCTTCTTCGGTGGCTCCTCGGACGCCGTGCTGTCCCGGCTCACCGACGTCTTCTTCGGCATCCCCGTGGTCCTCGGCGGCCTCGTCCTGCTGTCCGTCATCACCAGCAGCACCGTCTGGCCGGTCGTCGGCTTCATGGTGCTGCTCGGCTGGCCGCAGATCTCCCGTATCGCACGCGGCTCCGTCATCACCGCCAAGCAGAACGACTATGTGCAGGCCGCACGTGCCCTCGGAGCCTCCAGCGCACGGATGCTGTTGCGGCACATCGCCCCCAACGCCGTCGCCCCGGTGATCGTGGTGGCGACCATCGCGCTCGGCACCTACATCTCGCTGGAGGCAACGCTCTCCTTCCTCGGCGTCGGTCTCAAACCCCCGACCGTCTCCTGGGGCATCGACATCTCGTCGGCCTCCCCCTACATCCGCAACGCCCCGCACATGCTGCTGTGGCCCGCGGGGGCGCTGGCGGTCACGGTGCTCGCGTTCATCATGCTCGGCGACGCGGTGCGCGACGCCCTCGACCCCAAGCTGCGCTGAAGGCGCCAAGGAGCCGCCATGTCCGTCACGTCCCGCGAGGCCGTCATGTCCGCAGAGCCGGGCGCCTGTGGCAGGCTGCTCGACGTACGCGGCCTGCGGGTGGAGTTCCGTACCCGCGACGGAGTCGCCCAGGCCGTCAACGGCGTCGACTGCACCGTCGACGCGGGCGAGACGCTCGCCGTGCTCGGCGAGTCCGGGTCCGGCAAGTCGGTCACCGCCCAGGCCGTGATGGGCATCCTCGACATGCCCCCCGGCCGGATCACCGGCGGCGAGATCCTCTTCAAGGGCCAGGACCTGCTGACGATGCGGGAGGAGGAACGGCGGAAGATCCGGGGCGCGGGGATGGCCATGATCTTCCAGGACGCGCTGTCCTCGCTCAACCCCGTACTGAGCGTGGGCGACCAGCTCGGCGAGATGTTCGTCGTCCACCAAGGGATGTCGCGGAAGGACGCGAAAGCCAAGGCCGTCGAGCTGATGGACCGGGTCCGCATCCCCGCCGCGAAGGAACGCGTCGGTCAGTACCCGCACCAGTTCTCCGGCGGTATGCGCCAGCGCATCATGATCGCGATGGCGCTCTCGCTGGAGCCCGACCTGATCATCGCCGACGAGCCGACGACCGCCCTCGACGTGACCGTCCAGGCCCAGGTCATGGACCTGCTGGCCGAGCTCCAGCGCGAACTCGACATGGGTCTGATCCTGATCACGCACGACCTCGGCGTCGTCGCCGACGTCGCGGACAAGATCGCCGTGATGTACGCGGGCCGGATCGTC
>NZ_JBEXRZ010000250.1:0-10258 GCF_040613325.1 Streptomyces sp. NPDC006283
GGCCGCCGAGATCGTCGCCCAGGCGAAGTTCCCGGCCGAGGTCGCCGACCAGGTCGCCGACATCCTGGTGACCCTGTGGAAGACCTTCATCGCCGGACGAGTGAGCTTGCGACTCCCCCCGCGGCTGATCCCCACCGGGTTCGCTCTGCCCGCAGGCCGGGTTGCGGCAGGGAGCGGGCTCCCACAGCGGGACGTACGTACCGAGCGTCTTGTGCCGCTTCACGACCGACCCCACAGGCTGTCCGCAGGTGCCGCAGACCCGCCGGCGCTGCGGATCATGACTGCTTCGGGATGCTTCACGTCCTTTACTGCCCATATCACCAGAATATGACGGTGTGGACGGCCGGGCAGTCCGAGCGAGAAGCCGGCGAGACGGAACCGGGGGCCCCGCACCTCGGCTCCGGACCTCGAACCACATCATCCATAGTGCTCCAGTTGCGGTTGTTCAGCACATGCCTTTGACGGCTCAGCGGTTGCGGCGGGTGACGAACTCGGCCAGCGACAGCAGATCGCCCGCCGTGGCCAGATCCGGAACCGCCTTCGAGAGCTCGCCTACCGCACGCGACATCCGGTCCGCGGCGTGCAGTTGCGCCCAGTCCCGTCCTCCCGCCCGCTCCACCGCGTCGGCGGCCCGCCCGACCGCCGCCGCGCTCATCGGCCCGCGGTACAGCTCGGCGAGTTCGGCCCCGGCCGATGTGCCGGAGGCGAGAGCGGCGACCACCGGCAGGGACTTCTTGTGCGCCGCGAGGTCGGCGCCGGCCGGCTTGCCCGTCCGCTCCGGGTCGCCCCAGATCCCGATCAGATCGTCGATGAGCTGGAACGCCAATCCGGCCTCCCGCCCGAACGCGTCCATGGCCGCCGCCTCCTCCTCCCCCGCGCCCGCGTACAGCGCACCGAGCGCGCAGGCACAGCCGAGCAGAGCCCCTGTCTTGGCCGTCGCCATGGCGAGGCACTCCTCCAGCGTGACCTCGTGCGGAGGGCGTTCCTCGAAGGCGCAATCGGCCTGCTGCCCCGCGCACAGTTCGATGACGCAAGCCGCCAGCCGCACCGACGCCGCGACCGAGGCCGCGTGCCGGTCCTCCGCGAGCAGCCGCAGCGCCAGCGCCGACATCGCGTCCCCCGCGATGATGGCGTCCGCGGTGCCGAAGACCGTCCAGGCGGTGGGCCGGTGTCTTCGGATGGGGTCCTCGTCGATCACGTCGTCGTGCAGCAGGGTGAAGTTGTGGGCGAGCTCCACCGCCGCGGCGGCCCGTACGGCCTGTGCCGGGTCTCCGCCCAGCGCACGGCAGGCGGCGAGCACGAGCGCCGGCCTGACGGCCTTGCCGGCCGCACCGGCGGCCGGGGTGCCGTCGGCCTGCTCCCAGCCGAAGTGGTACATGGCGACCCGGCGCATGGAGCCGGGCAAGGAGGCGACGGCGGAACGGAGTTCGGGGTCGACCGCACTGCGCGTGCGCTCCAGGAAGGCGACTGCTTCCCGGCCCTCGACGGTGTCCGACATGGTCAACTGGGCGTTCCTTTCCCGATGGCGGGTTCGCTCTCACAGTCACGGTCTCGGTCGGGGACGCGGTCACGGTCGGGGACGCGGCGACGCGGCGACGCGGCCGCGCCCCCTCAGGGCTCTCGTCGGATCGTGCCGCTCTCGCGGGGTACGGCCTGATCCGGACGAGAGCCCGTCGGTCACATCTCCGGTCTCTCTCGTCCCCGGCAGGTCACCTCTGCGGATCACCTCTGCGGATGTCGCTTCATCGCCAGCGGCTCACCTCCACGTTCTCCAGGACGCCGAGCGCGTCGGGAACGAGCACCGCGGCCGAGTAGTAGGCCGTGACCAGGTACGAGATGATCGCCTGCTCGTCGATGCCCATGAAGCGCACCGACAGGCTCGGTTCGATCTCGTCCGGGATGCCGCTCTGCCGCAACCCGATGACGCCCTGGTCGTCCTCTCCGGTACGCATGCAGATGATGGACGTCGTCCGGGCCTCGGAGATCGGGATCTTGTTGCACGGAAAGATCGGCACTCCGCGCCAGGCAGGCACATGCTGACCACCGACCTCCACGCTGTCGGGGACCAGTCCGCGCCGGTTGCACTCGCGCCCGAAGGCGGCGATGGCGCGCGGATGGGCGAGGAAGAGCTTCGAGCCACGCCGGCGCGACAGCAGCTCGTCCATGTCGTCGGGGCTCGGCACACCGTCGTGCGGTTGCAGCCGCTGGCCGTAGTCGCAGTTGTGGAGAAGGCCGAACTCGCGGTTGTTGACCAGCTCGTGCTCCTGACGCTCGCGCAACGCCTCGACGGTCAGCCGCAGCTGCTGCTCCGTCTGGTTCATCGGCTGGTTGTAGAGGTCCGCGACACGGCTGTGGACCTTCAGCACGGTCTGGGCGACGCTCAGTTCGTACTCCCGCGGCGCCGCGTCGTAGTCCACGTAGGTATGGGGCACGACGGCCTCGCCGACATGGCCCGCCGAGAGATCGATCGCCGCTTCGCCGTACTTGTTCGTGCGCTGGTGGGGCAGCGACGCCAGACTCGCCAGATGCGTTCGCAGCGATTCCGCCCGGTCCGCGAGGTTGAGCACGTCGTCCCTGGTCAGGACCAGGACCGTACAGGCGGTGGCGGCGCGGGCGGTGTACTGCCAGGTGGCGTCGCGGTCCACCAGTGAGTGGTCGCCGAAGTACGCACCGTCGGCGAGGACTTCGACGACCGCCTCGTCCCCGTAGGGGCCTTCGCCGACCTTTTCGACCCTGCCGTGCGCCAGCAGGAAGATCCGGTCCGCCGCCTCGCCGCCGGTCGCCAGCACCTGCCCTGCCGCGAACTCGCGCTGCTCGCACCGCTGCGCCAGCTCGGCGAGCGCCGCCTCGTCACCGAAGTCCCGCAGCGCCGGCAGCTCGCCCAGCTCGGCGGGGATGACGGCGACCCGGTCCCCGGTCTGCACGAACGTCACCCTGCCGTCGCCGACCGAATAGCTCAGGCGGCGGTTGACGCGGTACGTACCGCCTTGCACCTGCACCCACGGCAGCATGCGCAGCAGCCACCGTGAGGTGATCTCCTGCATCTGCGGGGCGGACTTGGTGGTGGTCGCGAGATTCCGTGCGGCTGCGGTGCCGAGACTCTGCTGCGGCGCCTGGGCGCGAACGTCCTCCCCGACGGAATCAACCGAACCAACCGTCATGAGACTCCCTCTCGATCATGTTCTGACCTGCAGGGGAAAGCCTTTCAGTACGGTGTGTAAGTACGCCATTACACAAATGAGTGGGACTGGATCACCAGGAGCGGGGCAGTGGCCGGCTCGGCTCGCACACCCGGCCACAATGAAGGCATGTCCCGGAGAACACTCGCCCCCGGTGCCACCTTGCGGCCCCGGCTGCCCTCACCGCTGCAACCGGTCGAGGATGAACGTTTCTCCCGGCACGGCGTGCGGCTGCTCCTCAAGCGCGACGACCTGATCCACCCCGACCTGCCCGGCAACAAGTGGCGCAAGCTGGTCCCGAACCTGCAGATCGCCGCCGGGCGGACGGTGCTCACCTTCGGCGGTGCCTACTCCAACCACCTGCGCGCCACGGCCGCCGCCGGGCGGCTGCTCGGCTTTCCCACGATCGGCGTGGTGCGGGGCGACGAACTCGCCGCGCGGCCCTTGAACCCGTCCCTGGCCCGTTGCGCGGCGGACGGCATGCGCCTGCTGTTCGTCGACCGCACCACCTACCGCGCCAAGGACGACCCCCAGGTGCGGGCGCGCATCCTCGCCCCCCTCGAAGGCACGACGCCGCACGACGTGTACGTGGTCCCCGAGGGCGGCAGCAACGGGCCCGCCGCCGCCGGCTGCGCCCACCTCGGCCGCGAGCTGTGCGGCCTCGCCGATGTCGTGGCCGTCGCCTGCGGGACCGGCGGCACCCTGGCGGGGCTGGCCGCCGGGCTCGGCAGCGGTCAGCGCGCCGTCGGCTTCCCGGTCCTGAAGGGCGGCTTCCTCGGTGCGGCGGTCCGCGCCCTGCAGGACGAGGCCTTCGGCGGGCCGGCGGGCAACTGGTCGCTCGAGGAGCGGTTCCACTTCGGCGGTTACGCCCGTACGACCCCGGCACTCGAGCGGTTCGCCGCCGATTTCGGAGCGCGGCACGGACTTCGCGTCGAACGCGTCTATGTCGCCAAGTTGCTTTACGGACTCGTCGAGATGACCAGCGAGGGCGCGTTCCCGCGCGGCACGACCATCGCGGCGGTCGTCACCGGCCACGAAGACGGCGCGGGGCCCCAGGCCGGCCACGAAGACGGCGCGGGGCCCCAGGCCGGCCACGAAGACAGCGCGGGGCCCCAGGCCGGCTGACGGACTCAGGCAGTCTCCTCCCGGAAGGCCGCCGCCTCCTCCAGGTCCAGCCTGCGCAGCAGCGTGCGCAGCATCTCGTCGTCGATCTCGCGCCGGTTCCGCAGCTCGAAGAAGACGTCGCGCTCGGTGGAGATCATCTCCCTGGCCAGCCGCCGGTAGGTGTCGTCCGCGGACTCCCCCGTCACCGCGTTGACCGCCCCGAGCCGTTCCCAGACCGCGTTCCTGCGGCGTTCCATCACGGTTCGCAGCCGGTCCGCGAGCGGCCCCGGCAGCTGGTTGCGCTCGTCCTCGAGCAGTTCCTGCAGCCGTTGCTCCGCCGCGGTGGACGCCTGGTTCTGGGCCTGCGCCTCGGCCAGCGTCTGCGCGTGGACGTCGCGCCCCGGGATCTTCAGCACGCGGATCAGCGGCGGCAGCGTGAGCCCCTGCACCACGAGCGTTCCGATCACCGTGGTGAAGGTGAGGAACAGGACCAGGTTCCGGGCCGGGAAACCCTCTCCGCTCGACGTCGTCATCGGGATCGAGAAGGCGATCGCCAGGGAGACCACGCCCCGCATCCCTGCCCAGCCGATGATCAGCGGCCCTTTCCAGTTGGTGTCCGGTTCGCGTTCCCTGATGCGCCGGGACAAAATCCGCGGCAGGAAGGTGGCCGGATAGACCCAGACGAACCGCACGACCACCACGGCGACGAAGACTCCCGCCGCGTACAGAAGTGCCTCTCCCACGCCGTAGTCGCCGAGTCCTTCCACCACGATCGCCAGTTGCAGCCCGATCAGCGCGAAGACCGACGACTCGAGGACGAAGGCCACCATCTTCCAGACGGCTTCCTCCTGGAGCCGGGTGGCGAAGTCGACCTGGTAGGAGTGGTGTCCCAGATACAGGGCGACGACGATCACGGCGAGGACCCCGGACGCGTGTACCTGCTCCGCCGCGGCGTAGGCGATGAACGGGATGAGCAGCGACAGGGTGTTCTGCAGGAGCGCTTCCTGCAGGTGCTTGCGCAGCCAGTGGATCGGGATCATCAGCACGAGGCCGACGCCGATGCCGCCGACGGACGCCAGGACGAACTCCTGGAAGCCGGCGCCCCAGCTCGCACCGGCGCCGATCGCGGCGGCCAGCGCCACCTTGTAGGCGGTGATCGCGGTGGCATCGTTCACCAAGGATTCACCTTGGAGGATCGTCGTGATCCTCGCCGGCAGGCCCAGCCGACGAGCGATGGCCGTGGCGGCGACCGCGTCCGGCGGCGCGATCACCGCACCCAGCACCAGGGCCGCCGGCAGCGGCATGTCGGGCACCAGCAGATAGGCGAGGCAGCCGACGGCCACCGTCGCGAACAGGACATAGCCCACCGAGAGCAGGGCGACGGGCCGGAGGTTGGCCCGCAGGTCGAGGTACGAGCTGTCCAGGGCCGCGAGATGCAGCAGCGGGGGCAGCACCAGCGGCAGCACGATGTGCGGGTCGAGGTGGTAGTCCGGGACCCCCGGCACGTAAGAGGCGATCAGCCCGGCCGCCACCAGCAGCAGCGGTGCCGGGATCGGCGTCCTGCGGGCCGCGCCGGCCACCACGGCGCTCACCGCGATCAGCCCCACCAGCGACAATGCTTCCATCACACCGACCTCACGTCCGTCACAGCCGTCGTAATCTGGCAATCATGAGCGAGTGTCCGCACGTAGCAGAACTGCCGCGCCCCGAGCCGGTGCCCCTGGCCGACACCTGCCAGGAGTGCCTGGCCCTCGACAGCCATCCCGTCCAGCTTCGACTCTGTTTGATCTGCGGACATGTGGGCTGTTGTGACTCCTCGCCGATGCAGCACGCGAGCGCGCACTTCCACGAGACCGCGCATGCCGTGATGCGCAGTTTCGAGCCGGGGCAGGTGTGGCGGTGGTGTTTTGTGGACGGTTCGATCGTCTGACGCGTGGGTACGTCAACCATCCCCCGGGTCCGCTCAATTGGGCCGCGCAGACCTCTAGCCACTGTGCGTACTCATGGTCTTACATTGAGTGACACTTGTCGGCCTGGGGGTCCTGGCGACACGGCACCATGGATCGCGATAGCGTCGCCAGGCCAGACCTGGCTGCGTGATCGACCACGTAACGCACGGCCGCGGGCCTTTGCCCCCGGCCCGGAAAGAGCTTGTGCCACCTTGGAGGTGAGGGTGTCCCAGATCGCAGGCGAGCCCGGGACCCAGGACTTCGTGGAAGTCCGGCTGCCCGCTGCGGGTGCCTACCTGTCCGTGCTGCGTACGGCCACTGCCGGCCTCGCAGCGCGTTTGGACTTCACCCTCGACGAGATCGAGGATCTGCGGATCGCGGTGGACGAGGCATGCGCGATCCTGCTGCAGCAGGCCGTTCCCGGTTCCGTCCTGAGCTGTGTGTTCCGGCTCGTCGACGACTCGCTCGAGGTGACGGTCTCCGCGCCCACGACCGACGGCCGGGCGCCGGAGCGCGACACTTTCGCCTGGACGGTGCTCTCGGCACTGGCAGGCAAGGTCGACTCGTCGGTCGCCGACGACCGTACGGTTGCCATCAGTCTGTACAAACAGCGCGGCGCGGGACCCGGGCCGGCGTGAGCGACGGAAACGGGGTCGGTCCGATGCGGGAGGACGAGGAGCGAGGCCCGAGGGTGCTGAGCGCGTCTGCCGGCATCCCTGAGCAGCAGGCACGGCCGCACCCGGTGGTGGACGAACCGGATGGCCGTACGGCCTCGGCAGAGCGGGCGGACCGTATGAGCGAGCAGCAACAGGATCAGCGTCATGATCCTCATGACCGCACCGGCGCACGGGCGATGTTCATCGAGCTGCGCAACCTGCCCGACGGATCGCCCGCGCGGGCCGAGCTGCGCAACCAGCTCGTACGGATGCATCTGCCGCTGGTCGAGCACCTGGCGAGGCGGTTCCGCAACCGCGGGGAGCCACTGGACGATCTGACGCAGGTCGCGACGATCGGCCTGATCAAGTCGGTGGACCGGTTCGATCCGGATCGCGGTGTCGAGTTCTCGACATACGCGACACCGACGGTGGTCGGCGAGATCAAGCGCCACTTCCGCGACAAGGGATGGGCGGTGCGGGTGCCGCGCCGGCTGCAGGAGCTGCGGCTCGCACTGACCACCGCGACCGCCGAGCTATCCCAGCAGCACGGCCGCTCCCCGACGGTGCACGAGCTGGCGGAGCGCCTCGGCATCTCGGAGGAGGAGGTCCTGGAGGGCCTGGAGTCCGCGAACGCGTACTCCACGCTGTCCCTGGACGTCCCCGACACGGACGACGAGTCCCCGGCGGTCGCTGACACGCTCGGCGCGGAGGACGAGGCGCTGGAGGGCGTCGAATACCGCGAGTCCCTCAAGCCGCTGCTGGAGGACCTTCCCCCGCGGGAGAAGCGCATCCTTTTGCTCCGCTTCTTCGGGAACATGACCCAGTCGCAGATCGCGCAGGAGGTCGGCATCTCGCAGATGCATGTCTCCCGTCTGCTGGCCCGCACGCTGGCGCAGCTCCGCGAACGTCTGCTGGTCGAGGAGTAGCGCCCGCCCGCAACGGCCCCGCGCCGTCGACAGCCCTGCCCGGACCGGGCGACGCCCGCGCTGCCGGGCGTCGCACGGTCCGGGCGGCACGGCATCCGGTCCGGGCCGCGCGGCGCCGGCACCGTTGGCCCAGGTGGTGCGGCGTCCGATCAGGTCGTCCGGTGCCGGTTACGCCTCGTCGCGGGTGCTGCCGCGGATACCCAGCGCCGCGGCCGTCGTCGGGTTCACCAGGAGCACGAGCCCCGTCACCGCCACAGCCGCCAGGACCACGCCCAGCGGGATGAGGGCTCCGGAGGCGCGCAGCAGGGTCCACGCCGGAATCAGGGCGATCAGCTGGGTGATGATCGCCGGTCCCCGGCTCCAGCTGCGCTGCCGCAGCAGCCCCCGCGCCGCCGCCAGCGGGATCACGCCGAGCACCATGAGCGTCAGGCCGCCCATCTCCGCCGAAGACGGGCTCTCGGGCCGGCCGAGCAGGCCCATCACGAGCATGTAGACGCCGCCCGCGGCCAGCGCCAGCCCCTCGGCGCCGCACACCGCGGCCGCCGCGGTCAGGCGGGAAGGACGAGCGGGCTGCGCGGTAGGGGGGGAGGTCTGGTCTTCGCTGCTCACCCCTGCAGGGTAGCCGTCGGCGCACGCCGCCCCGGAAGGCCGGGGCCCGCCGTCACGTGCTTCGAGAAGGCACCGGGAGACCTGTCCTCGGCGGGAAGCTTGGGGAAGGCCGGGACTGGGCCAGGTACCCCCCAGTAGGTACGCTGCATCGCATGCGCGCACTTCTCGTGGTCAATCCGGCAGCAACCACCACCAGTGCCCGCACGCGCGACGTACTGATCCACGCACTCGCCAGCGAGATGAAGCTCGAGGCCGTCACCACGGAGTACCGGGGCCACGCCCGCGACCTGGGCCGCCGGGCCGCGGAGGCGAACGACATAGACCTCGTCGTCGCCCTCGGCGGCGACGGCACGGTCAACGAGGTCGTCAACGGGCTGCTGCACCACGGCCCCGACCCCGACCGTCTCCCCCGCCTCGCCGTCGTCCCCGGCGGTTCCACGAACGTCTTCGCCCGCGCCCTCGGTCTGCCGAACGACGCCGTCGAGGCGACCGGCGCCATCCTGGACGCACTGCGCGACCGGACCGAGCAGACGGTCGGCCTCGGACTCGCCGCCGGCACCCCCGGCACCGAGGACGAGAGTGTCCCGCAGCGCTGGTTCACCTTCTGCGCCGGCTTCGGCTTCGACGCCGGCGTCGTCGGCCGGGTCGAACAGCACCGCGAACGCGGCAAGCGGTCGACACACGCCCTCTACATCCGCCAGGTGATGCGTCAGTTCCTGGACGACCCGCACCGCCGCCACGGAACGATCACCCTGGAGCACCCGGGCGCGGACCCCGTGCGGGACCTGGTGCTCTCCATAGTCTGTAACACCTCTCCCTGGACCTACCTGGGCAATCGCCCGGTGTACGCGTCCCCGAAGGCCTCGTTCGACACCGCTCTCGACGTGCTCGGACTGAAGAAGCTCTCGACTCCCGCCGTGGCCCGTTACGGGACCCAGCTGCTCACGTCGAGTCCCGAGCGCGGGCCGCGCGGAAAGCACGCGGTCACACTTCACGACCAGACGCACTTCACCTTGCATTCAAAGGTTCCGCTGCCCTTCCAGATGGATGGTGACCACCTGGGGCTGCGTACTGGCGTGACGTTCACAGGCGTACGCCGTGCACTGCGTGTGATTGTGTGACCAGAAGGACCGAAAGTCCTTTATCTCGAACGTATGGGCCAGCATCCACCCCATAGAAGTACGGCTGTGACCTAGTCGACACCGAGGAATCAAAAAAAACTTTCCGGAAGGGGTTGTATCCGCCGCCGAGGTTTGCGAATCTCTACATGGCGATCGGGACGGCCCGCAACATCGGCCCCACAGACCGCCGGAACCCCTCAACGAATCCAGGACCCAACTCCGGGCAACTGGCGATCGGCCCTTCCCTTGTCGGGGGATTCGTGAAAGCGTTCACATTCACAAGCAACCTGCATGTAATACCAAGGAGAGGTAGCAGCCATGGACTGGCGTCACAACGCCGTTTGCCGCGAGGAAGACCCCGAGCTGTTCTTCCCCATCGGCAACACCGGTCCTGCGCTGCTGCAGATCGAGGAAGCCAAGGCCGTCTGCCGTCGCTGCCCCGTCATGGAGCAGTGCCTGCAGTGGGCGCTCGAGTCCGGCCAGGACTCCGGCGTCTGGGGTGGCCTCAGCGAGGACGAGCGCCGCGCGATGAAGCGCCGCGCCGCCCGCAACCGGGCGCGTAACGCCAGCGCCTGACGCCCCCTGCTACCGGCCTCCGCCGGCGGCGCGTACAGAGAGTGCGCATTCACCGCCTTCGAGCCGCAGCGCGCAGTACCCCCGATGCGCATTCGCACATGCGAGCACGTGAGCTTCGAGCCCCGGACCGTGTCACAC
>NZ_JBEXRZ010000251.1:0-10252 GCF_040613325.1 Streptomyces sp. NPDC006283
TCGACCGGCCACACGGTCACCGCGACCCCGACCGTGTGCGCGGGGTGCAGCCGGATCCGTCACGGGTGCACCGGCCGTTTGTGTGTCGGTTCGGACACGGTGTGGCCGGAATCAAGCGGAACTGCAGGCCCCATCGAGCGCGGTGGTGCTCATTTGGTTACCCTGGGGTGAATGGACAGCCACCAAGGGATCCACGAAACCCCTTCGGCCGTCCTGGGACAGGTCTGCAACCAGGCCGCGGTCCCGCCAAGAGTGACGGCGCCACCGCGACCGAACTGCCCCTGTCCCAGTTACGCGACACAGAGGAGTGCGCGGTGACATCAGATGTGAAGCAAGACCAGCGACCGTCGGAGCGCGGCGGTGAACGGGCCGGCAAGGCCGAAGAAATCCGAAACCTCGAGGTCTGGGCCCGCTCGGCCCCGATCCGGCTCGCCGGATACGAGGACGACCTCGCCGAACCGCACATCCTGCCGGGCATCGACTGACCAGCGCTTCGACCGTGTGCCCCCTGTCCGGCCGACAGGGGGCACACGCACGGCAGCGGCCGTGAAGTATCAGGACAGCCGGGTCGGCGCCAGGAATTCACGGACGTGGGTGCGGTCCCACCACGCCCCGGTGTCCCGCCGTTCGCGCCGGGTCGTGAACCGGTAACGGTAGAGCCGGACCCGCACATGGGCGGGCGGCGCGTCCGGGAACGGATTGCGGCGCAGCAGCCGCAGCGTGGCCCGGTCGCCTTCGAGTAAGCGCTCCACGAACGGCAGGAACCAGGGATGCGCGTAGGCGGGGGAGAGCGCGGCGAACCACATCATCCAGTCGAGCCGCAGATGGTACGGGGCGAACTGGCGCGGGATGCGGCGAACGTCGCCCGGCTTGCCCTTGAACTCGTACTCCCGCCAGACCGTGCCGTCGTGCAGCGTCGTCTCGTCCGTTCCCTCGACCACCAGTTCGTGGCGGATCCGGCTCACCGTGCCGAAGGCCCCGTAGGAGTTGACGAGGTGCAGTGAGTCGTAGGACCGGTTCATCGCCTGCCGCCGGGAGAGCAGGTTGCGCGTCGGGCGGTAGCTGAGGGCGAGCACCAGCGCCGTCACGGCGATCACGACGATCCCGTACCAGAGCGGGGCGGCGGGCAGCGGGTGAGCGCCCGTGACGAGCGAGCTGTCGACGGCGGACAGGGCGAGCACGATGGTCAGCCAGTTCAGCCATGAGAAGTTGCCCGACAGGACCAGCCACAGCTGCGTCACGACGATCAGCGCCGCGGCCGCGCTCGCCACCGGCTGAGGCGTGAACAGCAGGACGGGGACGCCGAGTTGGACCACGTGGTTGGCGGCCGCCTCCACGCGGTGCGCGGGCCGGGGCAGATTCTGGAAGAACCAGCTCAGCGGGCCGGGCATCGGCTGGGTCTCGTGATGGAAGTAGAGACAGGTCAGATTACGCCAGCACGTGTCGCCGCGGATCTTGATCAGGCCGGCCCCGAACTCGACCCGGAACAGCAGCCAGCGCAGCAGCCACAGCACCAGCACGGGCGGCTGGGTGCGCTCGTTGCCGAGGAAGACGGCGAGGAAGCCGGTTTCGAGCAGCAGGGTCTCCCAGCCGAAGCCGTACCAGGTCTGGCCGACATTGACGATCGAGAGGTACAGCAGCCACAGCGCCGCCCACCACGCCATCGTGAGGCCGAGCGGCAGACGGTCCGCCGCCCCGGCCACCAGCGCCGCCGACAGGAGGCAGCCGGTCCATGCGACCAGGGCGAAGAAGCGGTCCGAGTAGTGCAGCCGGAACACCGTGGGCGAGTGCCTGGCCGGGACCCGGCCCACATACTCGGGCACCGGCAGCATGCCGCGCTCGCCGATCAGCGCCTTGAACTGCAGCGCCGCGGAAAGGAACGCGACGAGGTACACGGCCGCCAGAGCCCGCTGGAAGACCAGCCGGCTCAGCCAGTAAGAGTCGTCGCCGAACCATTCCATCCCTTTCAGTATCGGCCCGCTGCGATCCGCCGCAGGGTGCGCCCGAGCCGTCGCGCGTACCAGCGCTGGGCGATGGGCACGAGCGGCCCGCCGAGCCGGGTGTACCAGGCCGCGGGCCGGCTGAAGGCCGTCACGGTGAACCACACGGAGCCGTCGTCGTGCAGGTCCACGACGAACGACTCCTCCCCGGCTTCCGGGTGGCCGGTGAGGGTGCCGTACGCGAAGCCGGTGCGTTCCCTTTCGTAGGCCGTCCAGATCACCTCGCACGGCGCGGCGAGCCGGAGTGGCCCGATACCCGCGGAGACCTCGACCCGCACGCCCGGCTCGGCGCGCGCCGCGGTTGCCCGCATGCCGGCTCCGGACGCACGGTGCATGCCCCAGGTGGTGACAGCGGTGCCCGCCGCCTCGAACGCGGCCCGGCCCTTGCCGATCCGGGCCGTGTGGTGGAGGTGGTGGTAACCGGCGGGGAGCGGGCCGAGCCGGGTCGCGCCGACCTCGGTGTAGCTGAGACTGCGGGCGGTGATCCTGCGTGCGGCGCTCATACGGCACTCTCCTTCATGTCCTTGATCCTTCGCCACGCCAGCAGCGAGCAGAGCGCGAAGCCGAGGGCGTTGCCGAGGCCGTGGGTCGCGGCCATCCAGGTCAGATTCGGGTGGGGCACGTCCGCGGCCTCCCCGACCGCCCAGCTCAGGGCCAGCAGCATCGTCGCCACGAGGACGGCGGCCGAGACCGCCAGCAGGGCGCGGGTGAACCGGTCCCGTTGGGTGCTGCGGACGTCGCGCCAGGTCAGGAGCCCCACGGCCCACATGCCGGCGGTCAGTACCAGTGCTCCGGCCAGCTCGGCCCAGTCGTCGACGAAATAGCCGCCGAGGACGGTCAGGGTGCCGAGCGGCACGCTGAGGGCGGCGAACCTTGCCAGGGCCGATGTCCGGACCGCGCCGCAGACCAGCCCGGCGACCAGAGCGGCGGTGAAGCCGGCGAAGTGGAAGTGGGGCACGGTCAGCGCCAGGATCGGCAGCGTGAAGCCGAACAGCTCGTGTCCGGCCCGCTCGGCCACCAGTGCGAGGCCCGCGACCGACGGCGTCACCAGCGCGGTCAGCACCGCGACCTCGACCGGTGCGAACGAGCGGGTGCGGGCCAGGCGCCGCGGCGCCTGGGCGGCCAGCAGCACCGTGCCCGACGCGTAGACGGCGGCCAGCGTGACCGCGACGGGCCCCCGGGGCAGCCAGAGCGCGACCGCGCCCGGTGCGGCGAACAGCGGCCACATCCGCCGAACGGGCGCGAGCCGGACGGGGTCCACGAGACGAAGCCCCGCGGGTACGACGACCAGCATGCCGAGCATGACGATCACGTTGACCAGTGGGAACATGCCGGACCCCCCTCGGATTGAACGTGTTCAAACTCCTTGCTCCGGAGCCTATGCCCTGAACTGAACGCGTTCAAGTCGCGGGCCGTCTGGCGATCCGTCAGAAATGGAGCGACATCTCGAGTTGCGGAGACGGGAGATATTGGTGCGCTCATCGATGCGTGGTCTGTGCGCGGCGGTCGCCGTGTTGTGTGCAGGGTCGCTGGTCGCCGGCTGTGGCGGCGACAGTGAGGGCGAGGGGAAGACGGAGCTCGTCCTCCAGCCGCTCGCGGCCGAGGGGCCCGACCCCTATACGGCATCGACCGTCACGGCTGGTGCCCCGCCCGCGCTCCCGCCCGTGCAGAGTGCACCCAAGAGCCCGTCCGGCGGGGGAGTGACACTCCGTACCCTGTCCGGCGCGACGCCCGGTCTGTACGCGGGCGCGCAGCAGGTCGCCGCCTGCGACAGGGAGCGGCAGGCCGGACTGCTGGCCGCGGACAAGAACAAGGCGCGCGCCTTCGCCGAAGGGGCCGAGGCCGAGTCCACGCATCTCGGCGCCTTCCTTCGGACCCTGACGCCGGCCCTGCTGCGTGCGGACACCCGCGTCACGAGCCACGGGCTGCGCG
The DNA here is from genome assembly GCF_040613325.1 of Streptomyces sp. NPDC006283. NCBI lineage: Bacteria > Bacillati > Actinomycetota > Actinomycetes > Kitasatosporales > Streptomycetaceae > Streptomyces > Streptomyces sp. NPDC006283. Next base: position 3,933 of record NZ_JBEXRZ010000251.1, read on the forward strand.
ACGGTTCGGCCGAGCCCTACCAGGCGGTGCTCCAGGCGGGCACGGCCGTACTGGTCGACCAGTACGGCGCCCCGCGCGTGCGGTGCGCCTCCGGGGCCCCGCTGAAGCCGCCGGTCGCGGCCAAGGCCGAGGTGGTCAACAAGGGCGAACCCTGGCCGGGGTACCGGGCGGACCGGACCATCGTCATCAAGCCCTCCGTGCAGGTGGTCAACAATCTCCTGCTCGTGAGCGTCGTCGACAACGGATGGATCGAGCGCCCCAGCGGTACCGAGGGCGAGGACGACGCCCGGCCCGCGGTGCTCCCGCCCGTGGACCCCGACGAGGTCTTCACGGACCTCAGCCGTACCGACCCGGGGGCGCCCGCGGGAGCCGAACCCGCGGCTCCTTCCCGTCAGCCTTCGAAGGCCGCGCCGCAGCCCGATCTGCCCGCCGCCCCGCGGTCCAACCAGCCCGCCGCCCCGCAGCCCGACCTGCCGGCGGCCCCCCAGCCGGACCTGCCGGACGTCCCGCAGCCGGACCTGCCCGATCAACTCGACCAGCCCGGCGGGCCGGATCTGTCGGACGTGTCCCAGCCCGATCTGCCGGACCTTCCGGAGTCCGACGTGCCGGCTCCTCGGCCCGACCTGCCGGACGATCTGCCGGAGGGGTCGGTCGACCAGGTGGAACCCCTGCCGGGCGGCCCCGGATCGTCCACGGACAGGGGGAGCGCGTCCACCAGTCCGAAGCCGGTCGCGCCCTCCCGATCGGCCCCGGCCAAGGCCGCGGTGCCGAAGGCCGTGACGAGCTGAGCGGCCTCGCACGACCGCTCGATGAATGCGGCAAATCATGACAGAGTGGCCCCATGGTTGATCGGGCAGCGGGTGCCCTGTCGCTCCCCGACGACTGGCCGGCGCACGCGGACGTGAGCCTCACCCTCAACCGCATGGGTACGTTCGACTGGGACCTCACCAGCGGGCTGATGCACATGGACGGGGCCGGCCTCGACGTCTTCGATGTGCGCCCCGACGAGTACAACGGCCACCCGGCGAGCCTGAGCGCCCGTGTGCCGGCGGACGAGGCCGTCCGGCTCGACACCATGGTGACCCAGGCCCTGAAGAACGGCAGCGACCACTACGGCGCCTACTTCCGCATCCGGTGCCGCGACGGAACCCTGCGCTGGACGCACACTCAGGCATGCGTACGACGCGACGAGACGGGCCGGCCGGTGCGCATCATCGGGATCGTCCGGGACGCCACCCAGGAACTCGCCGACTCCACCGCCCGCGTCGAACTCGACGACGAACGCCGCCGGCAGACCAGCGTCGTGCAGAGCACCACGGCCGCCCTCGCCCATGCCAGGACGGTGCGGGAGGTCATCGACGTGCTCAAGAACTCCCACGGCCTGGAACACCTCGGCGCCACCAGCCTCGTCATGGGGCTGCTCGAGTCCGGGCGCATCCATCTCGTGGCCGACGGGCCCGAAGGGTCCTTCGTACCGGGCACCCGGTACACGAGGGTCGACGAGCAGTACCCCATGAGCGAGGTGGTGCGCACACTCACCCCCCGTTACATCGAGTCGAAGGCCGACTTCGCACGGTCCTACCCGACCCTCTGGCCGCACATCCGCGGCCTCGGCATCACCGCCGCCGCCTATCTGCCCCTGATAGCGCAGGCCCGCCCCATCGGGGCGCTCGGGCTGCTCTACCAGGACAAGGCCGCCTTCAGCTCGGAAGAGCGCAACCTCCTGGTGGCCCTCGGCAGCAGCATCGCCCAGAGCCTCCAGCGCGCCGTGCTCTACGAGCAGGAGCACGATCTGGCCCAAGGGCTGCAGCAGGCCATGCTGCCGCGCCGCATCCCCGAAGTGCCCGGCGCCCAGATCGCGGTGCGCTACCGCTCCGCGCGGCTCGGCCGGGACATCGGCGGCGACTGGTACGACGTCATCGCGCTGCCCGGCGGCCGGGTCGGCGCGGTCATCGGCGACGTCCAGGGCCACGACACCCACGCGGCCGCCGTCATGGGGCAGCTGCGCATCGTGCTGCGGGCGTACGCCGCAGAAGGCCACACACCGGCCACCGTCATGGCCCGGGCCTCCGTCTTCCTGCACGAACTCGACACCGACCGGTTCGCGACCTGCACCTACGCGGAAGCCGACCTGACGACCGGCGTCGTGCAGGTGGTCCGGGCCGGTCACGTCGACCCGCTGATCAGAGAGCTCAACGGCAGCTGCCGCAGGCTTGCGCTCCAGGGAGGTCTGCCGCTCGGGCTCTCGGCCGAGTTCGGCCGGCTCGAGTACCCCGTCTCCACCGTCGAGCTCGACCCCGGCCAGACGCTGCTGCTCTACACCGACGGCCTTGTCGAGGAGCCGGGCGCCGACCTCGACGACGGGATGCAGCTGCTTGCCGAGCTCGTGCACAACGGTCCGCGGGACCTGCAACTGCTCGCCGACCGGCTCTGCGAGGAGGTCGACGAACGCGGCGGCGACGACGACGTCGCGCTCCTGCTGCTGCGCCGCAAGGGCGCCTACACCGCCCACCCCGGCGGCCGCCTCCAGCAGCATGTCGCGCAGGGCGACCCCGAGGCGCTCCGCTCGGCCCGCCACATGGTCCGGGCAGCCGTACGGGCGTGGGGCGTGAGCGAGCGAGCGGACGAGATCGAGCTCGTGGCCGACGAGATGATCACCAACGCGCTGATGCACACGGACGGCGGCGCGCTCGTCACGGTCCGGGTGCTCTCCGGCACGCGCCGGCGGCTCCGGGTCGACGTCGAGGACCGCTCCAGCGCGCTGCCGCGACGGCGTGACGCCGGGGCGTCGGGAGTCTCCGGGCGGGGGCTGGTCCTCATCGACCGGCTGTCGGACAACTGGGGTGTGGAGTCACGCGGCAGCGGCAAATGCGTGTGGTGCGAGTTCCTCATGCCGGGCATCCCGGCACTCTGATGCCTCGCCTCCGCCTCGCCCCTGCGGCGGTCACCTCAGGACCTGCCGTCCGCGGCGGACACCTCAGGACCTGCCGTCCGCGGCGGCGTCGGCCGCAACGCGTCCCAGAGTGCGGCCGGTACGGGCGGAGCGGGCGCGGCGGGGCTCGGGCGCGTCGTGCGCCGCGGCGTGGCGGTCGTTCTTCTTCACGAGAAGCCAGGCTTCGCGTCTGCCGTCCGGGCCGCCCCGTGTGCGGGTCAGCGCATAACCGCCGTGGAGTTTGCCGCCGTCCAGCCAGAAGGAGGCGTGGCCCGCTTCGAGGGCCTCGGCGAAGGGGATCTTGTTGCCGTTCCGGTCGGTGGCCAGGCTGCGGTACGTCCCCTCGTCCCAGATGATGACGGCGCCCGCGCCGTACTCGCCGGGCGCGATGACACCCTCGTAGTCCGCGTACTCCAGGGGATGGTCCTCGGTCGGCATGGCCAGGCGTTTGGCGTGGGGGTCGGCGGACGGCCCTTTGGGGACGGCCCAGCTCTTGAGGACTCCGTCCACCTCGAGCCGGAAGTCGAAGTGCATGGTGCTCGCGTCGTGGATCTGCACCACGAACGACAGTGCGTTCCCCGGCCGGGAAGTGCCGTCTCCCGAAGGTTCCGTGGTTCTGCCGAAGTCGCGCCTGCGGCGGTACTCGGCCAGACCGCCGCGGCCGGACGCCTCGCGAGCGGGCATGGCGGCCTCCCTCGGTGCCCGTCCAAGTCGCCCGCCGGGTACCCACTTCTTCCGTTCCCCACTCATCGGCGCGCGACCAGCCCATCGGTGCGGCAGGGTGGAGGCATGCCCGAACTGCCCGAGGTCGAAGCGCTGCGGGAGTTCCTCCACACCCACCTGGTGGGCCGGGGGATCGCACGTGTGCAGCCGGTGGCCATCAGTGTGCTCAAGACCTACGATCCGCCGCTCACCGCCCTCGACGGTACTTTCGTCACCGCCGTGGACCGGCACGGAAAGTGGCTGGACATCACCGCGGGCGGCCTCCACCTCGTGATCCACCTCGCCCGCGCCGGCTGGCTCCAGTGGAAGGACGAGATCCCGGCCGCGCCGCCCCGTCCGGGCAAGGGACCACTGGCCCTGCGGACGGTGCTGGCCGAGGGTGACGGCTTCGACCTCACGGAGGCCGGCACCACCAAGCGGCTCGCCGTCCACCTCGTCCGCGACCCCGCCGATGTACCCGGTGTGGCCCAGCTCGGGCCCGACCCGCTCGCCGACGACTTCGACCGCGCCGCCTTCGCGGCCGTGCTCGCGGGAGAGCGGCGTCAGATCAAGGGCGCGCTGCGCGATCAGAGCCTCGTCGCAGGCATCGGCAACGCCTACAGCGACGAGATCCTGCACGCGGCGAAGATGTCGCCCTTCAAGCCCGTGCAGAATATCGACGAGGCGGAGACCGACACCCTGTACGAGGCGTTGCGGACGACGCTCGGCGACGCCGTGGAGCGCTCGAGGGGTCTGGCGGCCGGCCGGCTCAAGTCGGAGAAGAAGAGCGGTCTGCGAGTCCACGGCCGAACCGGCCAACCGTGCCCGGTCTGCGGTGACACCGTCCGCGAAGTGGCGTTCAGCGATTCTTCACTGCAGTACTGCCCCACCTGCCAGACCGGCGGCAAGCCGCTCGCCGACCGCAGACTCTCCCGTCTGCTGAAGTAACGCCCCTGCGGGGCGCGGATGTTCAGCCGCCGATCGACAGCAGCCGCTCGCCGCTGTCGGAGCGGACCTCCCATCGGCCGATCTCCGCGGTGTGCAGACCGGTGCTCGCCTCAAGATCCAGCGGCCCTTCCCGGCCGGGCTCCTTCTGGACACCGAAACCGCCCTCCGGCACCCACCAGCTGAGCACCGGATGCTCCACGCCGTCCTTGCCGATCGCAATCAGCCGGCAGGTGCGCGGCCCGGCCAGCCCGGTGAGCCGCATGGCGACCGCCGTGCCCCAGTCGCGGTCCTCCAACGCCACCGAAGCGGTGACACCGGAGACGGGATCGGATGCGACGACCCGCGGCGGCGCGGGCTCCTGTACGCCCCGGGCAGCCACCAGCGCGGTGGGCAACGCGACGATCAGCGCGGCGGCCACGGCCACCAGCCGCAGCCGGCGCCTGCGGTCCCGCCGTCGCTGGTCCGCGACAGCGGCGGTCAGGCGTTCGAGCAGCTTCGGGCCGGGGCGGGCATCGAGACGGACGGGGCCGGCGAGCTCGGACAGCGCGGTCGCCAGGCCGGTGAAATCGGAGAGACCCACGGCGCACGGCACACAGCCGGCGAGATGCTCCTCGAACCTGAAGGCGTCGGCGGGTTCCAGGATGCCCAGCGCATAGGCGGCCACATCCTGATGCGGCTGCTGCCGGCTCATGGGCGGTCCTCGTTTCCTCAGGTGTTACGGGCGGTCACCCTGGAATACGCAGCAGGAAGGCGCTCTGCTCAACCCGTCGGCGACCCGAGCGCAATCGCAAAGCCGGCCGCCCGCACGAGGGCGGGTCGCACCGCCGTGAGAGGCCCTAAACTCCGCTGCATGCTGCGCGTACTGGCTGTCGACGACGAGAAACCGGCACTCGAAGAACTGCTCTACCTCCTGCGTGCCGACTCACGGATCCGCAGCGCCGAGGGAGCCACGGACGCCACGGAGGCGCTGCGCCGTATCGGCCGCGCCCTGGAGGCAGGGCCGGACAGTCAGGACGCCATCGACGTCGTCTTCCTCGACATCCACATGGCAGGGCTCACGGGGCTCGATGTGGCGAGACTCCTCGCCGGCTTCGCCAGGCCGCCGCTGATCGTCTTCGTCACGGCGCACGAGGGCTTCGCGGTGCAGGCGTTCGACCTCAAGGCCGTCGACTACGTGCTCAAGCCCGTACGCAGGGAGCGGCTCGCGGAAGCCGTGCGCAGGGTGAGCGACCTCGTCGTCCCCGCGCGCGAACCACAGCGCGCCGACACCCCGGCGCACGTGCCCGGCGCCCCGCCTTCGGCCGCTGCCGGAGGGGGAGCGGAGCAGATCCCCGTGGAACTGGGCGGCGTCACGCGCTTCGTGCCGGTGGACGACATCGCCTATGTCGAGGCGCAGGGCGACTACGCACGGCTCCACACGGCCGAGGGGAGCCACCTGGTGCGCATACCGCTGTCCACTTTGGAGGAGCGCTGGGCCTCACGGGGGTTCGTGAGGATCCACCGCAGTCATCTGGTGGCGCTGGGGCGCATCGACGAACTCCGGCTGGACGCGGGCGCGACGACCGTGCGGGTGGGCGACGCGGAACTCGCCGTCAGCCGGCGCCACGCTCGTCAGCTGCGCGATCTGCTGATGAACCACGCCAGGGGCTGACCGACCGTTCGGCGGGCGCGAACGACCGCTCGTCGCCCGGCCGGGGCCGCACGGCGACGCGGCCGTGCCGCTGGGCGAGGCGGCGGC
>NZ_JBEXRZ010000252.1:0-10222 GCF_040613325.1 Streptomyces sp. NPDC006283
AGCGCACTTGACTGGGGGTCAAGGGGTCGCAGGTTCAAATCCTGTCGTCCCGACTTGTGAAAGTCGCAGCGTCAGGGGCCGTTTCAGAGCGATCTGAAACGGCCCCTGATCGTTTTTGGGACCATGGGGGACAGCACACGTGGCCGGGCCGAAGCGCACTTGACCCGGTCAAGGTGCGCTGCACGCCGCACGATTGTCTCGCCCGGGTCAGGATTCACGGTGACGGTGGCGACCGTTTCGGGCACGAGCTGGACAACCTCGCCCGGCTGCCCACGGAGGTCACCGCGCCGCTGCTCGCCGGCGACCGCACCGTTGGACATGGTGCACCGGGACCTCAAGCCGTCCAACGTCATGCTGACACTCGACGGTCTCACCCTCATCGACTTCGGCGTGGCCCGGGCCGCCGAACAGAGTCAACTGACCAGGACCGGCATGGTCGTGGGCACGCCCGCCTGCACGGCGCCCGAACAGGCCTCGGGCTCACGGCGGCTGAGCGGCGCCACCGACGTGTTCGCGCTGGGTTCGGTACTGGCGTACGCGGCATGCGGCCGGCCGCCCTTCGGTGACCAGTCGGGACACGGTGTGCTGTACCGCATCGTCCACGAAGAGCCCGACCTGGAGCCGTTGCGGGAGCTGGAGCCGGACCTCGCGGAGGTGGTGACGGCCTGCCTCGACAAGGACCCCGAGGGACGTCTCACCGCCGCAGAGCTCCTCGAAAGCGTCGCCCAACACGGCTCGTTCACGGACCCGTTGTGGCCGTCGGGGATCACCGAGCGGCTGGCCGAGCGGGCCGCGTTCGCCGCCGGCGTCCAGGAGATCGACGTACGGACGATACCGCTCACCGGCAGCAAACCGGAACCGGAGAGGGAGACAGCGCCGGCAGCGGACAAGGGCACCGGGACGAAGCCCGACGCGGAGCCCGAGGCCGGGGCCCTCCGGGACGTCCCGAGCATCTGCCCGTGCGGGTGGCCGTCCCGGTGCTGCGGGGGGACGCCGAACCGCGTCGATCCCGTCGTCCCACCCACAGCTGACACCGGGCGCCGGCGGCCATGGAGCTCGTACGCGATCCAGCACCTGTGGACGGTCGGTGGCTCCAGGGCGTGACGGCCACGGCCGACGGTGTACCGCCTCACCCGTCCGGCCCAGCAACGCAGCCGCTCGCGGTGCCGGCGGGCCGTGAGTGGATGTCGTCGCCCAACGTCACAGCACCGGGAGAACCCATGACCCCCCTGAACCGACGTGACCTCGGTCTGCTCCTCCTGCGAGTCGGCACAGGCGCCGTTCTCATGGCCCACGGCTCGCAGAAGCTCTTCGGCTGGTTCGGCGGCGGCGGCCTGGAGGGGACCGCCAAGGGGATGGAGTCCATGGGCTTCCACCCGCCCAAGCATGCCGCTGCCGCAGCCGGCCTCGCGGAGGCGGGTGGCGGAGCGCTGCTCGCGCTGGGCCTCGCCACTCCCGCGGCCGGCGCCGCGGTCAGCGGCAACATGGCGGGCGCCGTGTCCGTGCACGCGCCCGCGGGCTTCTTCGCCCAGTCGGGCGGCTTCGAGTACCCGGCGTTCCTCGGCTTCACGGCAGCCGCGATCGGAGTCATGGGACCCGGGCGCTACTCCCTCGACCATGCCACCGGGCACCGCTTCGACCAGCCGTGGGTGCTGGCGGCGGCGTTCGCCGTCAGCGCCGCGGCCGCGGCGGCAGTGGTCGGCAAGCGGTCGAAAGGCCAGATCGGTGCGGACGTGGACCCGGGGGACGCCGAGGAGGACCAAGGGGACGAGGCTCTGGAGGAGTAACCCGGAGCGCAGGCCGCCGAGGAAGGTCCCTCGGGCAGGTCCCGCGAAAGTCTGGATCGAAACTCTGAACAGTGGTTCACTTGTTGCATGGCCTACCGCAAGACACCCGCCGTGCAGAGCCGTCTGGACGCGGCCAGGGAACACCTGGTCGAGCAGGCCACCTCCGTGGTCGCCGATGTCGGCTGGGCGAACGCCTCGGTGACGGCCGTCGCCGCCGCCGCCGGGATGTCGGTCGGCTCGGTCTACCAGCACTTCCCCTCCAAGGGCGCGCTCGCCGTCGAGGTCTTCCGCCGCGCGTCCGGACACGAGGTCGAGGTTCTCGGCGAGGTGCTCAGGGACGGCAGCGGCGACCCCGTACAGCGGCTCGCGCTCGGCGTGGAGGTCTTCGCCCGGCGCGCCATGGAGCGCCGCGGTCTGGCCCACGCGCTGCTCGCCGCCCCCGCCGAACCGGCCGTGGGCCAAGAGCGGTTGGAGTTCCGGCGCCGCTACCGCGAGCTGTTCGCCGAGATCGTCCGCGAGGGCATCGGCAGTGGCCGGCTCCCCGAACAGGATGCCGACGTCACCGCCGCGGCACTGACCGGCGCGATCGGCGAGGTGCTGGTGGACCCCCTCTCCGCCCCCGCGGAAGGCGACGCCGCCGACCATCTGGTCACCGAGCTGGTGGCGATGTCCCTGCGCTGCGCGGGCGCCGCACCCGCCGCCCGACCACTCCGACGACCGTGAGGACCGTGACCGTCATGACCGCGAACCCCGCCGCAACGGCGAGCGCCCCCGTACCCGCTCCGGCGCCCTCCGCTGCGGCCGCACCCGCCCCGAGCAGCAATCCGACGGCCCGCACCCACGACGTGACCAACCAGCCACCGCCGCTGGTCGGACACGACGTCGCCGACGACGCGGTGCTGCTCGAGGGCCTGCGGCGCGAGGGCGCCGGGTGGTACACCGAGGACCTGCACCGCCTCGGGCGGCTGGCAGGCTCCGAGCAGGTCCAGCACTGGGCCGAGGAGGCCAACCGCTGCGAGCCGGTCCTGCGGACCCACGACCGCTACGGAAACCGGATCGACGAGGTCGAATTCCACCCCGCGTACCACGCGCTCATGGACGTGGCCATTCGCGAGGGACTCGGCGGAGCGCCGTGGGCCGACGACCGGCCCGGTGCCCATGTCGCCCGGGCCGCGGGCTTCATGGTGTGGAGCTCGGCGGAACAGGGCCACGGCTGCCCCGTGTCCATGACCTACGCCGTCGTCCCCGCCCTGCGCTCCGCGCCCCGGCTCGCGGCGGTGTACGAGCCGCTGCTGACCAGCCGGGTGTACGACCAGGGGCTGCGCGCGCCCGCGAGCAAGCGCGGACTGCTCGCAGGGATGGGCATGACGGAGAAGCAGGGCGGCACCGATGTCCGCGCCAACACCACCGTCGCCGCCCCGCAGCAGGACGGCAGCTGGCGGCTGCGCGGCCACAAGTGGTTCACCAGTGCCCCCATGAACGATCTCTTCCTCGTCCTCGCGCAGGCCCCGGGCGGGCTGTCCTGCTTCCTGGTTCCCCGCGTGCTGCCCGACGGCAGCCGCAACACGTTCCGCGTCCAGCGTCTGAAGGACAAACTCGGAAACCGGAGCAACGCCAGCAGCGAGCCCGAGTTCGACGACACCGTCGCCTGGCTCGTCGGCCCCGAGGGACAGGGGGTGCGCACCATCATCGACATGGTCACCATGACCCGTCTCGACTGCATCCTGGGCTCCGCGTCCGGCATCCGGACCGCACTGGCGCAGGCGGCGCACCACGTCCGGCACCGCTCGGTCTTCGGCGCCAAGCTGATCGACCAGCCGCTGATGCGCAATGTCGTCGCCGACCTGGGCATCGAGTCGGAAGCGGCGACCACCCTCGCGCTCCGGGTCGCCGGGGCGGCCGACCGGGCACAGCGCGGTGACGCACAGGAGCGGTCGTTCCTGCGGCTGGCGACGGCGGTCGGCAAGTACTGGGTCTGCAAGAGGCAGCCCGCGGCGGTCGCGGAAGCCCTGGAGTGCCTCGGCGGCAACGGCTACGACGAGGCGTCCGGCATGCCCCGGCTCTACCGGGAGGCCCCCCTGAACGGCATCTGGGAGGGCTCCGGCAACGTCAACGCCCTCGACGTACTGCGCGCCCTGACCCGAGAGCCCGATTGTCTGGAGGCCTTCCGCGCGGAGATGGAGGCAGCCGCCGGCGCGGATGCCCGACTCGACGCGGCCTGGAGGCAGTTGCAGGGCGAACTGGTGGTCACCGACGATGCCGCACTGCGCGCACGCCGCCTGGTCGAGCGCCTGGCCCTCGTGCTGCAGGGGTCCCTGCTCGTCCGTCACGCGCCCGCCGCGGTCGCGGACGCCTTCTGCGCCTCCCGCCTCGCCGGCGACCGCGGACTGGCCTTCGGCACCCTGCCGCCGGGCCTCGACCTCGCCGCGATCATCGACCGCGTACCGGCCGCGACGGGCTGAGCGCTCGGGCGGCGACGTCGGGCGGCCGGGGCGGGAGCCGGGACGTGGTGCCGACCCGGCCCTGAGCGCGGCGGCGCTCACCCGTCCGGGACACCGAGCCGCCCGCGTCCCGCAGCGGCCGAGCGGCATGTCACCCCCGCGAGCGGGGAACCAGGCCACTCATGGCACCGACCAGCGCAGGAGACCGTCTGCGGCCTGCTCGGCCGCACCGGCCCGGCCCGGTTCTCCCAAGCCCCTGGCCCGACGCCGTTTTGGGTCCGGCGGGGCGGCGGACCCGGAACCGCGTCCGGCGGCGGTGTCCGAGGTGCGTCGGCCACCGGGCGCCGGGGCGAGGGGCGGCCGCCTCTGGCGGACATCCGTCCCCGTCCGTAGTCCGTTGGATCACTTTTGTACTGCTGTGACCCGGGGAAGTGGAGGGTCATGGATCACTCGCAGGTACCCGTTCTGGAAGCACTGGCCGCCTACCACGCCGAGAAGCACACCCCTTTCACGCCACCCGGACACAAACAGGCCCGCGGTGCGGATCCGCGGGTGAGTGCGGTTCTGGGAGACGCCGTCTTCCGAGCCGACGTCCTGGCCATCAGCGGCCTGGACGACCGGAGGTCCTCGAACGCCGTGCTCGAGAGGGCACAGGAGCTGATGGCGGACGCAGTCGGCGCGGAGCACACGTTCTTCTCCACGTGCGGCAGCTCGCTCTCCGTGAAGGCGGCCATGCTGGCGGTCGCCGGACCGCACGAGAAGCTGATCGTCGGCAGGGACGCCCACAAGTCGGTCGTGTCCGGCCTGGTCCTTGCCGGAATCCGGCCGGTCTGGGTCGACCCCCAGTGGGACGCCGAGCGTCATCTCGCCCACCCGCCCTCGGCCGACGCCTTCCGCGCCGCCCTCGAAGAACACCCCGACGCCCGCGGCGCGCTGGTGACGACACCCACCCCGTACGGCACCTGCTCCGATCTGTCGAGCATCGCCGAAGCGTGCCATGAGCACGGAGTACCGCTCATCGTCGACGAGGCGTGGGGCGCGCACCTGCCCTTCCACCCGGACCTGCCGACCTGGGCCATGGACGCCGGGGCCGACCTCTGCGTCACCTCCGTCCACAAAATGGGATCCGCCCTGGAGCAGAGCTCCGTCTTCCACCTGCAGGGCGATCTGATCGACCCGTCGGTCCTCAAGAGCCGCGAGGACCTGCTGGGCACCACAAGCCCCTCCGTGCTCATGTACGCGGGGCTCGACGGCTGGCGCCGTCAGATGGTCGAGCACGGCCACGCTCTGTACGACGAGACGCTGGCGCTCGCCAAGGACGCCAGGGCCCGCATCGCGGAGATCGACGGCATGCATGTCCACGGGCGTGACGACTTCTGCGGCCCCGGCCGGGCGGTGGACCTGGACCCGTTGCAGGTGGTCGTCGACATCACGGCTCTCAAAACCACCGGCTACCGGATCGCGGACTGGCTGCGCGAGCACCACCACGTCGACCTCCACCTGGCCGATCACCGTCGCATCAGTGCCCAGTTGACCCACGCGGACGACCAGGACACCGCCCGCGCCCTGGTCACAGCCCTGAGTGACGTGGCGGCCCACGCGGCGGAACTGCGCCCCGCCCCCCATGTCGAGGTGCCCGACCCGGCGGGTCTGCGGCTCGAGCAGGTCATGCTGCCGCGCGACGCCTACTTCGGCCGGATCGAGGAGGTGCCCTGGGAGCAGGCCGTCGGCCGCGTCGGCGCGGAGATGCTCACCCCGTACCCGCCGGGCATTCCTGCCGCGCTGCCCGGCGAAAAGCTGAACGCGGACGTACTGCGCTATCTCCGCAGCGGCGTGGACGCCGGCATGGTCGTCCCTGACGCGGCGGACACGGAGGTGAAGACCGTCCGCGTGTCGGTCGAGGACGTCGAGGGCGGGGACTGACCGCCCCGGACCGGGCAGGGGCAGCGGCGTGCTCCCTCACTGTTCGGAAGCGGCCCCTTCACGGCGCCGTCGTCTCGGTGATGATCATGTCGGTCACCGCCTTCAGACCGCCCTCGGCGAGAGCTCGCCGCTGCCGGTCGGCCGGTGTGCCCTGCTGCAGAAGCCGATGGACGAGCGAGATCACCTCACGGGTGTCGCCTGCGGCGTCCAGAGCGGGCGTGATGTGCTCCATCAGCATGGCGACGACGTCACCGGCGCTGCGACGCTCGCCCGTCGCGGTGATCAGATGACCGTTCAGTCCATGCCGGGCCGCCTGCCAGTTCGACGCCTGCACCACCTCGGGCGGACCGACGCGCACCGGCACACCGGCCTTGGTCTCGTGGATGGCCGTCGTGACCAGCGCGCGGACGATGCCGGCGAACATGACGGCCTCGTCGACCCGCAACTGCACGTCGGGGCACCGGACTTCCAGGGTCGGAAAGCGGTCCGACAGCCGGGCCTGCCAGTAGAGCTGCCCTGTGTCGGAGATGATCCCGCTGCTCAGGAGCGTTTCGATCCGCTCCTTGTGGTCCGCGAGGTCCCTGAAGGCGGGTGGCGGCCCGCTGACCGGCCAGCGACCGTAGATCACGGTCCGCCAGCTGGCGAACCCGGTGTCCTGCCCGTCCCAGAACGGCGAGTTCGCGGACATGGCGACGAGCACGGGCAGCCACCCGCGCAGCCGGTTCATGACGGCCACTCCGACTTCCGGGGAGGGCACTGCGGCATGGATGTGCATCCCGTTCACCAACTGCTCGGCGACCAGTTGCGGAGCCTGCAGCCGTATGGCGCGATAGCGCGGCTTCTCGGTCACCGGTGCCGACACCGCCCCCCGCCGCGGCGGTGTCGCGCATGCCGCGAGCCGGCATCCGTTCGCCTCGGCGGCGGCACCCACCGCATGCCGCATGCGCAGAAGATGTCCGCCCGCTTCCTCCAGCTCGGCGCAGACAGGGGTGGCGACCTCCACCTGCACCTGCAGCAGTTCCGTCTGCAGTTCGTCCTCGCCGAGGATCGGCCCGAGACCGACCGCCGCACGCACCTGCTCCGCCCGCGGCACCGGCAGTCCGGTGTCGGCGTCGAGCAACAGGTATTCCTCTTCCACTCCCAGGGTGACCGGCTCCATGAGGTCAGTCTCGCGGGGCGAGCGGCATGATCGACCAAGGACACGGGCCATCGCCCGAAAGGCGTCGCCGAATGACCGTGTCCTGGACAGGAGGGAGGGGGCTCAGCCGGTCACCGCACGAGGACCATGTCCCTGCGGGTGTTGTTCAGGCGTCGGCCGCCGTCCTCCGTCACCGTCACGATGTCCTCGATCCGCACACCGAACCGGCCCGGCAGGTAGATCCCCGGCTCCACGGAGAAGCACATGCCGGGCACGAGCGGCTGCTGCTCGCCCTCGATCATGTACGGCGGCTCGTGCGTGGTGACGCCGATTCCGTGGCCGGTCCGATGGATGAAGTACTCGCCGTACCCGGCCTCCGTGATCACGCGCCGGGCCACCCTGTCCACCTCCTGACAGGCGATCCCCGGACGCACGGCCAGCACGGCTGCCTCCTGGGCCTCACGGACGATGTCGTGCACGCGCCGCTCCTCGGCGGTCGGTTCGCCGACGTGGACGGTGCGTGACGTGTCCGAGCCGTAGCCGTCCTTCAGGCCGCCGAAGTCCAGGACGACCATGTCCCCTTCCTCGATGACGCGCTCACCGGCCTCGTGGTGCGGGTTCGCGCCGTTGGGACCCGAGCCGACGACGGTGAAGTCGACCTGCGAGTGCCCGAACCGGCGCAGCGATTCCGCCAGATCAGCGGCCACGTCCGTCTCCCGGCGGCCCGCGAAAGGCACCTTCTGGATCTCCTCGTACGTGGCGTCGGCCGCCGCCCCGGCCGCCGTCAGCCGTCCCAGCTCCGCGCGGTCCTTGACCGCTCGGAGCATCGGCAGGACGTCGGTCAGCGAGGCGTACGACGTCGCCGGCAGCGCGCGCTGCAGTTCCAGCAGGTGCAGCGCCCACGCGTTGTCGCTGATGCCGAACCGGCCGGCTCCGGGAAGGAGGCCCGCGGCGGCGCGGTACGGGTCCTGGCCGTCGCGCCAGTCGTACAGGGCCAGCGCCCCGGCGCCGGCGGCCTTCGCCGCGTCAGGGGCTTCCAGCGTGGGGACGACGAGCGCGGGGTCACGGTCGGGAGTGAGCACCAGCAGCGTGAGCCGCTCGGTTGCCGCCGGCGGCTGGTATCCCGTGAGCCACACCAGGTCGGGGCCGGGTGCGACGAGCAGTCCGGCGAGTCCCGCGTCGGCGGCGGACCGTGTCGCCCGTGCCATCCGGGCGCGGTAGTCGTCGGCGGTGAACGCGGCGGTGTCGCTGGGCAATGTGGTCTCCCTGAAGGTGTGGACGCGCGGAGTGAGCATCGCCTCGAAGGATCCGGTCGGGCAAGAGGAACGCTCGATCCACACGTGAGCTCGACGACCACCGGTCCTTTGGCCAGGTGGCCACGGTAGCTGTTCGGCGGTCGGCGCAACGGCGGCCGATCCGGGCCGGCACGAAGGTGAGCCGTGCGGCGTTCGCGGTAGCTGTTCCCGGGTAGGGGCGGGTACGTGAGCTATGTGAACCCCGGCGGGGAGTACTCGCGCGACAGCCGCTACATCACCACCCGGATCACACGCGACGGAAGTGAGGGATTCCCGGTCGAGCCCGGTCGCTACCGTCTGGTGGTCAGCCGCGCCTGCCCGTGGGCGAGCCGGGCGGTGATCGTACGGCGGCTCCTCGGGCTGGAGAAGGCGCTGCCGATGGCCGTCGCCGGTCCCACGCACGACGAGCGCAGCTGGTCGTTCGACCTCGACCCCGGAGGGCGGGACCCGGTGCTCGGCATCGAGCGGGCCCAAGAGGCGTACCTGGCCCGTGATCCCGGCTACGACCGGGGCATCACGGTGCCGGTGATCGTCGACGTGCCGAGCGGCAAGGCGGTGACCAACGACTTCGCGCGGATCACGATCGACATGTCGCTGGAGTGGGCGGCCTACCACCGTGAGGGGGCGCCGGCGCTCTACCCGTCCGCGCTGCGGCCGGAGATAGACGCGATCAACGAGGTGGTCTACAAGGACGTCAACAACGGGGTGTACCGGGCAGGGTTCGCCGGGTCGCAGGACTCGTACGCCGCGGCGTACGAGCGCCTCTTCGCCCGGCTCGACCGGCTTTCCGAGCGGCTGGAGACGTCCCGCTACCTCGTCGGCGACACGATCACCGAGGCGGATGTGCGGCTGTTCACCACTCTCGTGCGCTTCGACGTCGTCTACCACAACCACTTCAAGTGCAATCGCCAGAAGCTGTCCGAGATGCCGGTGCTGTGGGCGTACGCGCGAGACCTGTTCCAGACGCCCGGCTTCGGCGACACGGTCGACTTCGAGCACATCAAGCAGCACTACTACGTGGTACACCGTGACATCAATCCGACCGGGATCGTGCCGGCCGGCCCGGATCTGTCCAACTGGCTGGAGCCGCACGGCCGGGCGGCGCTGGGCGGCCGTCCCTTCGGCGACGGCACGCCGCCGGGACCGGTCCCGCCCGAGGAGGAAGTACCGGCCGCCCACAGGCCCCAGGCCGGCTGACCCCGCGGCCAACCGCAGGCTCCACCAGCGGTCGGCCGGTGCAGCCCCAGGCCGGTGCAGCCCCAGGCGCACCCTCCGGGCAGCAGTTGTTCGGCGCGTTGTCCTTGACCGCCGTGTCGTCCAGGGGTGACCGACCGGTCGGGCAGCTGACCTCGCTCCGCCGTCCGCGAGAAGGAGCGCGCTCGCGTCACCGTGGCGAGGACATGATCCGCCGGAGATCGCCGGTCAGGGTGTTCAGCCAGTGCTCCAGGTCGGCGTCGGCCACCGTGTCGGCTCCCGGAGGCAGTCGCACCGGGACCAGAGCCGCCTGCGGCGGCCGGTCTCCCGTCTCGCTCAGTGTGCCGACGCGCCGCATCGCGGCAGCGACGCGCTCGGCCGCGGCGTGCGCCCGGCATCCTCACGATGAGCGTCGTGATGATCACGATGTACACGGGCGTCGCG
>NZ_JBEXRZ010000253.1:0-10132 GCF_040613325.1 Streptomyces sp. NPDC006283
GTCCTGCGATTCCTGAAGAGCCTCGACCCCGGACAGGTCGAACTCGGCCCCGCCCGCCTCCCGGGCGCACCACCGGCGCCCGCTCGGGCAGAGGGTTCTCCATCGTGATCTCCAGTCCTTCGCCGTCCACGGCGATCCCCAGCGTCACCGGTGCAGCCCCGGCATGGCGAAGGGCGTTGCTCAGCCCTTCCTGGACGATCCGGTACGCCTCGCGGGACACGGGCGCCGGAACTGCGGCGAGCTCCCCCTCGACGTGCAGGGACAGGGGCACACCGCCGCGCGACACCAGCCCGTCGAGCGACGTGAGCGTCGGCCCGCCGAGCCGGCCGGCTCCGTCGCCGTCCTGCCGCAGCAGACCGAGCACGGCGTCGAGTGCCCCGACCGTGCGCCGGGTGGTCTCCTCTATCGCGGCCAGCGCCTCCCGTACGAACGCGACGTCGCTGTCCAGCACCCTGCGGGCAGCTCCCGCCTGCAAGGTGACGGCGGAGAGCGCGTGGCCGACGGAGTCGTGCAGTTCACGGGCGAGGCGGTTGCGCTCCGCGAGCTCCGTCGCCCGCTGCTCGGCCGCGGCAAGCCGGTCGGCCGGGGTGGGGCCGAGCAGCACCGGCGCCAGGCGGGCCAGCAGGGCCCCCGCCGCGGCGGACACGGTCGCGAGCGCCAGCAGCATCCCGGCGCCGGCGAGCGGCAGCAGCACCGCCGACCAGCCGGTGTCCGGCACTTGGAGGAAATCCCGTACCCCGGCGAACACCGGCGCGACGATCAGCCCGCCGGCGAACGGGGGGAGTGCGAGTGACGCGCCGCTGACCAGCGCGCCGACCCCCAGATGCAGGATGAGCCAGCCCGCGGAGCGCGTCCGCGCCGCCCGGCTGCGCGCCTGCCCCTCCGCCAGCCGCTCGGCCGGCACCCCGCACAGTGCGCGGGCGGCGGCCACCGACAGCGGCCTGGCCATGGGGAACAGTCCGGCGACGGCGACGAGCGGGAGCGCGATGGCGTACGAACCGAACTGCAGCGCCGCCGAGCCCGCGAACAGGTTCTTCTCCTCGGTCAGCGGACCGATGGCCACCGTGCACACCAGCCAGAACGGCATCAACAGCGCGCCGCCGACCACCAGATGGACCCAGCGCAGCCTGGCCCGGCGGCCGAACAGGGCCCGCACGGCCCGTCGTCCCGAGCCGGCCATTCCTCCCGAGCCGGCCATTCGTCCCGAGCCGGAGTACGTCACGCGCCGCGCCGGCGCAGCAGAGAGGCGACGGCGCACGTGAGCAGCAGGCCGGTGATCATCTCTCCAATGTAGGTGAGCACCAGCAGCGCCGAGGACGACTTTCCCTCATCGCCGTCCGGCATGAGCGAGGCCAGCAGCATCCACCCGCCCCAGGCGCCCAGGGCGCTGGACCCGACCCAGGCCATGGCCAGCGGCGACCTCACCGACAGGGTGGGCCGGAGGCGAAAGGCGAGCAGCAGGACGCCGGTGACGGCGACACCGATGAAGCCGATGCGGGTCGCCTCCAGCAGATAGAAGTCCGTGGTGCGCTGCGCGGCCCTCTCCGCGGAGAGGGCGACGGTCGAACCGGTCGCCCACAGCCCGTGCATCACGGCCGGGAACAGGGCGAGCAGCGACCCGGCGACGGCGGTCCTGCGCATGAAGGCGCCCGTGACACCGGTCGGCAGATCCCACACCTTGCCCCGCCACAGATGACCCCAGCGGTCCTTGGCGTAGAGCACGAACAGCGTGCCGAGAGCGAGTCCTTGGAGGATGAAGCCGCCGTAGACGACTGCGAACACCCAGTCGTGGAGGAACGGTTCGGCGCTGTCCTGAGTTCTGGTGCCGCCGAACGCGACGCCGATCTGCTGCAGCGGAAAGCCGACCATGATCGGCGCCAGGAGCCCGGTCGCGCCCCACATCGGCACGGTCAGCAGCCAGGCCCGCACCCGCAGACCCCACGGCCGGGTGAGCAGCATCGCCAGTACGACGACGGCGCCGTCCATCAGCACCGTGACGCTGTTGGCCAGAGCCATGAGGACGCGGTGGTCGAGGAGCGCGCTCCCGTCGGGAATCCCGACACGGCTGCCCGCGATCCACGAGATCTTGAGTCCGAGGTACGGCACACAGGCGGCGATCGCGACGGCGCGCAGTGCCGCCCTGCCGGGGTGGATCCGCTGACGAAGGCCGGTGTCGGCCGGGGTTGTTGTCATGCCCCCACCGTGCCGCTCCCGGCTGCCCTCCCACCTCCTGCCGGGCGACGATCCGCCTCCGCCGCTCGGGGGAGCCCGGCTGCCCATAAGGTGGGGCGCCGATATCTCACGTGCCGGGGGCGGACCCCGGGGCGGGGAGAGTCACCGCAGCTCCAGCACCACCTCGTCCGTTTCCTCGCCCCTGGCGTTCGCGAAGCCCCGGTCCCGCCCCGTCAGCACGAACCCGCATTTCTCCAGCACCCTGATCGACCCCGCGTTGTCCGCGGCCGCACGGGCGCGCAGCGGGCGGGTCGGGACCAGGTCCAGCATGGCCCGCAGAGCGAGAGTGGCGATGCCGCGGCCCCAGCGGGCGCGGCAGATGAAGTACGTGACCTCCCGCTCGTGAGGCGGCCCGTACACCGCTGCGTGGCCGACGACCTCTTCGCCGACGAGCACTGTGCGTATCACCGCGTCCGACACGCGGATCCGCGCCCAGTGGGCGTCGAACGCCGCGCGGTCCGTCGGGTCTTTGCTGGTGAAGGCCGCCATTCGGTTGGACTCGGGGTCGCTCATGTGCCCGAAGAAAACGGGCAGATCGGCGTCCTCCACCTCGCGCAGCACGATGTCCACGGTCAGAGCCTCCGGGTCGCGAGCGTCAGCCGGTCGCGTGCGTCGAACAGCGCGTCCTTGATCATCTGCTCGTGCGCGGGCGTGAGCCGGGCCACCGGAACCGAGCAGCTGATCGCGTCGCGGGCCGGGGTGCGGTAGGGGATGGCGATGCCGAAGCAGCGCAGCCCCAGGGTGTTCTCCTCCCGGTCCACGGCGTAGCCCTGCTCGCGCACGAGGTGCAGCTCCTCGATGAGCTTCTCGCGGTCGGTGATGGTGTGTTCGGTGAGCGGCGCGAGCGTCTCGGGCAGCATCTTGCGCACCTGCTCGTCGCTGTGGGTGGCGAGCAGCGCCTTGCCGAGCGAGGTGGAGTGCGCGGGCAGCCGCCGCCCCACGCGTGTGAAGGGGCGCAGATAGTGCTGCGACTGCCGCGTCGCCAGGTACACCACGTTCGTGCCGTCGAGACGCGCCAGGTGAATGGTCTCCGTGGTGTCGTCGGAGAGCCGGTCCAGGGTGGGCCGGGCAGCCGCCACGACCTCGTCGCCGTCGATGTACGACGTGCCGACGAGCAGGGCGCGGACCCCGATGCCGTAGCGCGTCCCGGTCGCGTCCGTCTCCACCCAGCCGAGCTCGACGAGGGTGCGCAGCAGCATGTAGAGACTGGACTTGGGGTAGCCGACGGCCTCCTGGACGGCGGCGAGCGAGTGCATGCCGGGGCGCCCGGCGAAGTATTCGAGCAACTCGACCGTCCGTACTGCGGACTTGACCTGTGCCCCACCGGAATCGGCAGCTGACATTGCTCTACGCCCCTTCTTGACCGCGCGGAACGCCCGGAAATAGAGTCCCAGCATATTCACCACCAGGAACTGTGTTCAGAATACCGAACAACCCCGGGTGGGTGGCAGAGACCGGAAGGAAGCCGCGGTGGCAGCAGCACCAGTCTGGAGTGTCGACCCCCGAACCGGGAAGCAGCGCGAACAGGTTGCGGTGGAGGCCACAGCCGCGGAGGTCGACGCCGCTGTACGGGCCGCACACGACGCCCGTGCCTCGCTCGCCGACCGTGCCGTCCGCGCCGCGTTCCTGCGCACCGCCGCTCAGCGCCTCGAGGACGCGAAGGAACATCTCGTCGAGGCCGCCGACGCGGAGACGGCCCTGGGCCCGGTCCGGCTGACCGGCGAACTCGCCCGCACCTGCTACCAGTTGCGCGCGTTCGCGGATGTCGTCGACGAGGGTGCCTTCCTCGGCGTGATCATCGACCACCCGGACGAGACCGCGACCCCGCCGGTCCCGGACCTGCGCCGCTACAAGGTGCCGCTCGGCGTCGTGGCGGTCTACGCGGCCTCGAACTTCCCGTTCGCGTTCTCCGTCCCCGGCGGCGACACCGCCAGCGCGCTGGCCGCCGGCTGCCCCGTCGTGGTCAAGGCCCACCCGGACCACCCGGCCACCTCCGAGCTGGTCGCGTCCGTGCTGCGCCGGGCGGCCGCCGAACACGGCATCCCCAAGGCGGCGATCGGTCTCGTCCACGGCTTCGACGCGGGCATCGCCCTGGTGCGGCACCCGCTGATCACGGCCGCCGGCTTCACCGGTTCCGTCCGCGGCGGACGGGCGCTGTTCGACGCCGCTGCCGCCCGCCCCGTGCCCATCCCGTTCCATGGCGAGCTGGGCTCCCTCAACCCCGTCGTGATCACCGAGGCGGCAGCCGCGGAGCGCGCCGAGCAGATCGGCACCGGGCTGGCGGGCTCGATGACGCTCGGCGCGGGCCAGTTCTGCGTCAAGCCCGGCCTTGTGCTGGCGCCCGCCGGCGACGCGGGCGACCAGCTCCTCAAGGCGCTGACCGACTCCGTGAGCGACACCGCCGCGGGCGTCCTGCTCGACGCCCGCATGCGCGACAACTTCGTCGCCGGCGTCGCCGAACGCGCCGCCCTGCCCGGCGTCGGGGCCCCCGTCACCCCCGGCGCCGCCTCCGAGCACACGGTCAGCCCCGGCTTCCTGACCGTGCCCGCCGCCCGTCTCGCCGAGGAAGGGGCGCACGACCTCCTGCTGGAGGAGTGCTTCGGGCCGGTCACCGTCGTCGCCCGCTACGACAGCCACGACGAGGTCACCGCCGTCCTGTCCCGCCTGCCGGGCAACCTGACCGCGACCGTCCATCTGTCCACCGACGAGAGCGAAGGAAACGGCGACGGAACGCGGATCCTCGCCGAACTGACCCCTCTCGCCGGCCGTGTCCTCGTCAACGGCTGGCCCACCGGCGTCGCCGTCGCACCGGCCCAGCACCACGGCGGCCCCTACCCGGCCACCACCTCCACGTCCACCTCCGTCGGCGCCACCGCCATCGAGCGCTGGCTGCGCCCGGTCACCTACCAGACCACCCCCGAAGCACTGCTCCCCCCGGAGCTGCGCGACGACAACCCGCTCGCTCTTCCACGGCTGGTGGACGGCCGCCTGCAACACTGATCCGCATGGAACTGAAGCTGCCCGATCTCCCCTTCCACCTGCGGGCATACGGGCCCGAGGCCGACTGGTCCTACGAAGACGGCGTGCTGACCGCCTGGGCCGGCCCCCGCCAGGACCGTTTCGTCCCCCCGACGGGCCACGCCGTCGAACCGGCCTCCGACGCGCCCCGCCTGCTCGGCGCGCCGGAGGGCGACTTCCAGCTGATCGCCCGCGTCAAGGTCGGCTTCTCCGCGGCCTTCGACGCCGGTGTGCTCTATCTGCACGTCACCGAGCAGGAGTGGGCCAAGCTCTGCCTGGAGCTCTCGCCGGACAAGCCGACGGTCTGCACGGTCGTCACCCGCGGCCACTCCGACGACGCCAACTCCTTCGTGGTGGACGGAGACAGCGTCTGGCTGCGGATCAGCCGCACGGGCAAGGCGTTCGCCTTCCACGCCTCCACGGACGGCGAGCAGTGGACCTTCGTCCGCATCTTCACCCTCGGCGACGAGGACCGAGCGGGTGCTGCGCTGGTCGGCTTCATGGCCCAGTCACCGGTCGGTGAGGGCTGCGTGGTCTCCTTCGACCGCATCGAGTACCGCGACAGCTGGCCGGAAGGGCTGCGCGACGGCTCCTGAGCACGCTCACGACGCCCGGCCGGCGCACTCGAGGCGCCCCACGCATGTCGTGGCCCGCCGCGATGCTGCCCCAACGCGGCCTGCCCCGCCGTGGTTCGGCGCCGAGGCCTGCCGCGCCTGTGGACGTTCGCCGCAACCGGGCCCGCCCCTCGTCGCAGTCACATGATCAGAATCGCCGTCCCCGCCGACCTCGACGCCATCGCCGCCCTCCACGCGGAAGCCCGCCCCACCACCCACTACCGCCGTATCCCGGACGAGGCCTTCGACGGCCCGGCCGAGCGGGCCCGCACCCGGGCCGCCTGGGAAGGGGCGAGGCGGGGCGGCGTGCCTGAGTACTCTGCTGCTCGCGTCGCCCAGCCGCGCGCTCACCGTGGCGGAGGAGCCCCTCCCGGGCGAATGGCCGGGCCGGGTGTCGAACGCGGACGGGCAGGAGGGGCGCGCTCGGAATGAGCCGGGCCCGTTCTACGTTGTGCCCCTGCGGAGGTCACCTCCGCAACGCCGCACGCCCGCACGACCCTGGAGAAGAACAACATGCGCGTCGAGATCTGGAGCGACATCGCCTGTCCCTGGTGCTACATCGGCAAGGCCCGCTTCGAGAAGGGACTCGCCGCCTTCGCGCACCGGAACGACGTCGAGGTCGTGCACCGGTCCTTCGAGCTGGACCCGGCCCGCGCCAAGCACGACACCGCTCCGGTCGTCGAGATGCTCGCGAAGAAGTACGGCCGCACCCGCGAGGAGGCACAGGCCATGGAGGAGCACGTCGCCTCCAACGCGCGCTCCGAGGGACTCGAGTACCGCACCGAGGGACGGGACCACGGCAACACCTTCGACATCCACCGGCTTCTGCACCTGGCCAAGGCCCGCGGCCGGCAGGACGAGCTGCTCACGCTCGCCTACCGCGCCAACTTCGCCGAGGAGCGCTCCGTCTTCGACCAGGAGGTGCTGGTCTCGCTGGCCGTCGAGGCCGGGCTCGACGAGCCTGAGGTGCGCCGTGTCCTCGAGGACGGGACCGCCTACGCCGACGAGGTGCGCGCCGACGAGCGCGAGGCCGCCGAACTGGGCGCGACGGGTGTGCCGTTCTTCGTGTTCGACCGGACGTACGGTGTCTCCGGCGGGCAGCCCGCCGAACTCTTCACCCAGGCGCTGGAGCAGGCGTGGCAGGGTCGGAAGGTCACGGCCGCCGCCGCGGGAAACGCCGACACCTGCGACGCCGACGGCGCCTGCGAGGTCCCGGCGGCCGCCGTCGAAGGCTGATGCGTCAGCAGCGCTCAACGGTTCCGTGCAGCAAGGCGTGATTGACCCCGTGGCCGCCCGACCGCAGATTTGATCCATGGAGATCTCGCAGACGCTGATCGGCGCGGAGTTCACACCCCGCGTGACCTATCTCAACACCGCTACCAACGGGCTGCTGCCACGCAGGTCCGTCCGAGCCGTCGCCGCCCTCGCCGAAGAACTCGCCGAGGGGCGGCCGGGCGGCTCCGGTGACTGGGAGGCAGTGAACGCCGCCCGCCGGTCCTTCGCCCGCCTGACGGAAGTCGACGAAGGACGGGTTGCCGTCGGCGGTTCGGTCTCCGTGCATGTGGAGCTGATCGCGGCATCGCTCGCGCCCGGCGCGGAAGTGCTCTTCCCCGAGGGCGAGTACGCCTCCGTGATCACGCCCTTCTCGGTCCGCGGCGACCTCAAGCTGCGCTACGCCCCGCTCGACGAGCTCGCGGAGGCCGTCCGTCCCGGCACGGCGCTCGTCGCCTTCTCCGCCGTGCAGTCCTCCGACGGCCGGGTTGCCGATCTGGCGGCGGTACGGGCCGCCGCGGCGGCACACGGGACCCGTACGCTCCTCGACGCCAGCCAGTCGGCGGGGTGGCTGCCGCTGGCCGCGGGGGAGTGGGACTACACCGTCACCGCCGGGTACAAGTTCCTGCTCTGCCCGCGCGGCGTCTCCTTCCTCACCGTGACCGAGGAAGCCCAGGAGGTGCTGCTGCCGGCGCACGCGGGAACGTTCGCCGCCGAACATCCCTGGCAGACGCACACGTTGTACGGGCCGATCACCGAACTCGCCCATTGTGCCCGCAGGTACGACGAGTCACCGGCCTACCTCTCGTACCACGCGGCGGAGCAGTCGCTGGCGCTGCTGGAGGAGATCGGCCTCGAGACCGTTCACGCTCACGACACCGCCCTGGCCCGGCAGTTCAGGAACGCACTCAGGGAGCGCGGCACGGAGCCGCTGGGCGGCGACTCGACGATCGTGGCCGTGCCCGGCCTCGGCGACCGGGCCACCGAGCTGGCCGACGCAGGGGTCCTCGTCTCGGGGCGTGCGGGCAATCTGCGCGTCACCTTCCACCTCTACAACACGGCCGCGGACGTCGACCGTGTGGTGGAGTGCCTCGCAGGCTAGGGCTGTCCGCGGCCCGGCCCTGCCGGATTGCCGCATCACTGCCCGGGGCCGCGCGTCAGGCGCGCCGCTCCGGGCAGTCCCACGTCTGCGTGCACAGGTTCGCCTCGATCTTCGCCAGCAGCCGCGTGAGCTCCTGGCGCTCCTCGTCGTCCAGGCCGGCCAGGGTGTGCTCCTCCAGCTCGCCCCAGGCCGCCGACACGTCCGACAGCAGTGCGCAGCTTCGTTCCGTCGCCTCGACGAGGACGGCGCGGCGGTCGGCCGGATCGGGGCAGCGTCGGACGTGGCCGGACTGCTCGAGGCGCTGCAGCATCTTGGTCACGGTCGAGGGGTCGAGGTCGACGGCCTTGATCAGCTCCGACTGGCGCACGGGGCCGGCTTCCCACAGGCGCATCATCACGAACTCCTGGCCGGGGTAGAGGCCCAGCTTCTTGAGCAGTTTGCCCGCGGCGATGCGGTGGAGCCGCGCCACCCGGGATACGGCGTGGCTGACGGGGCCGCTGCTCGCGACGTGCGGCAGCGGTTCAGTACAGGCGGGGTCGCCCTGCGCCTGTGATGCGGCTGACATCTGCTCTCCTCGGCCGGGATCCAACTGCTTCCAGGATATTACCTTGGTCGGCCAATGAATGGGTTACAGTGGCGTCGAGCCATTACTTGGTCGACCACATATTGGTCGACCACATATTCTCGGGAGCGTCCCATGACCACCGCATTCGACCCGATCCAACTCGCCGGCAAGCACCTGACCAACCGCATCGCCATGGCGCCGATGACCCGCAGCCGCGCCTACGGCCCGGGTCTGACGCCGACGCCGTCCGTCGTGGAGTACTACCGGCAGCGCGCCTCGGCCGGTCTGATCATCACCGAGGGCGTCCAGCCCTCCGTGGTCGGCCAGGGCTACCCGGACACCCCTGGGCTGCACAGCGACGAGCAGGTCGCCGCCTGGCGCAAGGTCACCGACGCCGTGCACGCGGAGGGCGGCACGATCTTCGCGCAGCTCATGCACGCCGGCCGGATCGGCCACCCCGTGTTGCTGCCCGACGGTCTCGTACCCGTCGGTGCGTCCGCCGTCGCCGCCCAGGGGCAGGTGTTCACGCACGAGGGCCCCAAGGACCTCGTCACGCCCAGGGAACTGACCGCCGACGACATCCGGACGACTATCGAGGACTTCGTGGCCGCCGCCCGTAACGCCGTGGCGGCGGGCTTCGACGGCGTCGAGCTCCACGGTGCCAACGGCTACCTCATCCACCAGTTCCTCGCGCCCAGCAGCAACCGGCGCACCGACGAATGGGGCGGCTCCGCCCTGAACCGCATCCGTTTCGCCGTCGAGGTGACCGAGGCCGTCGCCGCCGCGATCGGCGCCGAGCGCACCGCCCTGCGGATATCGCCCTCCAACCCGTACAACGACATCGAGGAGCCGGAGCCGGAGGAGGCCTACACCGCTCTGGTCCAGCGGCTGGAGCCGCTCGGCCTCGGCTACCTGCACATCCTCGAGGCGGGCCCCGACCTGCGGGAGCTCACCGAGACGCTCCGCAAGCAGTTCTCCGGGACGATCGTGCTCAACGCGGCCACCGACGGACCGACCGGCCCCGAGGCGCTGACGCTGATCGAGGACGGCGTCGCCGACGTGATCTCGTACGGTGCGCTGTTCCTCGCCAACCCGGACCTCCCGGCGCGCCTCGCGGCCGGCGGCCCGTTCAACACCCCGGACCCGGCGTCGTTCTTCGGCGGCGACGACAAGGGCTTCGTCGACTACCCGGCGCTCGCGGGCTGACACGCCCAGGTCAGCCGCGGACACACGGAGGGGCTCGCCTCGGGACGGCTCGAGGTGCGACGCCAGCCCGTCGACCTCGGGGCCGCCGTGCGCCGCCACGTCGAGGTGCTCGACCGTGACGTG
>NZ_JBEXRZ010000254.1:0-10122 GCF_040613325.1 Streptomyces sp. NPDC006283
TAGCTGCGGAGCTCCCACAGCTTCATCCGCCGCCACAGCTTGAACGTGGGAATGGGGGAGAGCAGCCACCGGGTGAGCCGCACGCCCTCCATGTGCTTGTCGGCCGTGATGTCCGCGATCCGGCCCACCGCGTGCCGGGCCGCCTCGACGGCGACCACGAACAGGATGGGGATCACCGCGTGCATGCCCACGCCGAGCGGGTCCGGCCAGGCCGCCGCGCCGTTGAAGGCGATCGTCGCGAACGTCAGCAGCCAGGCCGTCTGACGCAGCAGCGGGAACGGTATGCGCATCCACGTCAGCAGTAGGTCGAGCGCGAGCAGCACACAGATGCCCGCGTCGATGCCGATGGGGAAGACGAGGGAGAAGTCGCCGAAGCCCTTCTGCTCCGCGAGCTCGCGCACGGCGGCGTACGAGCCCGCGAAGCCGATCGCGGCGATGACCAAAGCGCCCGCGACCACGACCCCGATGAGTACTCGGTGTGTGCGTGTCAGCTGCATCGCGGCCACCCGCGACCCCTCCCCAATTCCTGAACCGGAGCCCGAACCGAAGCCTGAACGAGCGGGCACAGCCTGGCACATGCCACCGGAGTCCGCCCCTCCGGCCTCCCGGCGTTATGCACTTGTACCCGGCACGCGGCCGCTTCCGGGGCCGAGCGCTCCCGGCGCACGGCTGCCCGGGCCTGTTTGCGCCCGGGCTCCTTGCGCTCGGGTCTGCCCCGCCCGTGCCTACTTGTTGGCGGTGGCGACAGCGGCCACGGCTTCCTTCGCCGCCTTCTGGGCATCCTTCGTCAGGTCGGAGGACGACGGGTTCTTCGCCCCCGCGTAACCAGTGCCGTTGTAGGTGAGGGTGATCACACCGTTCTCGGTGCGCGTCACGACCGTGGCGTACACGAAGTCCTCGTCGGTCTTGCGGAGCGTGTAGTTGACCGTCGTCGCCTCGTTGCCGATACCGGACACCGGCGCCGACTTCACGCTCTTGGCGCCCTCCGTGCCCTTGGCCTTCTCGATCTCCTTCTCGTACGACTCCTCGGCGCGCTGCTCGGCGCTCAGGCCGAGGGTGGCGTCGGACTCGTAGCGGAGGAACGAGACATCGAGCCAGCGGTACTGCGAGCCCTTCACGCCGTTGTCGTCCAGGCCGTTCCAGGAGCAGCTGCCGCGCCGCGCGATGTCGGAGGACTTGCCGGTCGTGCCGTTCTTGGACTTGGCGCCCGGTACGAGGTCCTCGATCGTCTTCTTGGCGATCGAGTCGCAGGGGTCCGGCAGCTTGGCGAACTTGGCGGGGGCGACGGTCGGGGACTTCTTCGCCTCGGGGGCGGCGGAAGCGGACGAACCGGAGTCCTTGGACGTGCTGTCGGAGTCCGACGAGCAGCCGGCGACGACGAGCATCACCGGGACGGCGGCGCAGGCGAGTATGCGGGTGAGTCGCGTGGCTGAACGGGGCATGGTTCCTTCAGTCGGTCGTTCGGTCGTTCTTTCTTACGGTCGTGCCGGCGGGCGGTCGTCCGGCCCGCCGGAGCGTCCGGCCAGGCCACCGTACGCGGACACGGCGCTTCGTTGGGCCGGACCGCGGAACGCGCGAACGACCGGAAGCGGGCCGCGAGCCTGCTCACTCGTCGAACTGCTCCGCCAGCTGCCGGGCCAGGCTCTGCGCCTTTTCCTGCAGTTCCTTGGCGTCGGGGACCTCCGTGGACAGGGCCGGCTGCTCGCCGTAGACGACGGTGACGATCACGTTCGATGTGCGGAACACCACGCTCACCGTGCGCCGCTGAGCCGTGGAACCGGCCCGGCCGAGCACATCGTCGAGGAACGCCGCGTCGCCGAGCTCGTTCAGCACCCGCGGCTCGAGGCCTTCCCCGGAGGGGCCGCCGGACGGTGACCCGGGCGGCGTCGCGGGTGTGGACGAGGCCTCGGCACCGGCCGCGGTGTCCGTCGAGGCGCCGGGCTTCGGGGTGCTGTCGCTCTCGCCGCCGGCCTCGCCGGCGGGCCGGCTCTCGCCTGCGCCGGACGGGCTCTGCCCGGTCGACGGGGAGGCGTCCGCGTCACCCTCCGCCTCCTGCCCGGTCTCGGCGGGTGCGGTGGCGATCGGTACGGAGGTGTCGCCCTGCTTCTTCAGGAAGACCTCCTGCGCACGGTCGTCGTCGCTGACGGCCGGGTCGTAGGAGACGACACGTTCGAAGTCGACCCTCAGCTGGTGCGAGGCGTCCGGGGAGTCGCCCTTCCAGCTGCAGGCGACCCGCCTGTCCGTGTCGTAGGTGACGGCCGCGGTGCCGCGCAGCACCTTCTGCTGCTGCTCCTCGGGAAGCGTCACGACGCCCGGCAGCAGGTCCTTGAGGGTGGAGGTCTCGACGGCTCCGCAGGGCTCGAGGAGGGTGCGGTACTTGCCGGGGGGCGCCGCGGAGGCCTGGGCCGCGCCCGCCTTGGATTCGATGCCGGAGCCTTCGGTGCCCTCGCCGGCGGTGCAGCCGGTGACGAGCGCCGCGAGGAGCGCCGCCAAACCGGGCACGTAGGCCTTTCGTTGCACGTCCAGGCTCCGTTCTGTCTGTCTTCCGTGTGGTGCTCGCTGCCGGTGCTCCGTGTCGCTGTCACGGCGAAAACTGGTTGCCGCTCGCCGGAGGCCGGTGGACACAATGTCTATCGCACACGCCGCCGTGACCGCCGGTCGGTCGGGTCTTTCACTGCCATTCGGCAAGGATTTTGCGTTTCATGTCTTTTCGGGGGAATTGAGGAACTATGTCGTATGTAGAGATGCCGGGCGCGAAGGTCCCCATCCGTATGTGGACCGATCCGACGTCGGTCGAGGACGTCGCGATGCAGCAGCTGCGGAACGTCGCCACCCTGCCGTGGATCAAGGGCCTCGCCGTGATGCCCGACGTCCACTACGGCAAGGGCGCGACGGTCGGCTCGGTGATCGCGATGCACGGGGCGGTCTGTCCGGCCGCGGTCGGTGTGGACATCGGCTGCGGCATGTCGGCGGTGAAGACGTCGCTGACCGCGAACGACCTGCCGGGCGATCTCTCACGGCTGCGCTCCAAGATCGAGCAGGCGATCCCGGTGGGACGCGGGATGCACGACGAGATGGTGGATCCGGGAAGGGTCTTCGGCCTCCCGACCGGCGGCTGGGACGACTTCTGGGACCGGTTCGACGGCATCGCGGACGCGGTCAAGTTCCGCCGGGAACGGGCGACCAAGCAGATGGGGACGCTCGGTGCGGGCAACCACTTCGTCGAGCTCTGCGTCGACACGTCCGACGCGGTGTGGCTCATGCTGCACTCCGGCTCGCGGAACATCGGCAAGGAGCTGGCGGACCACCACATCGGCGTGGCGCAGAGCCTGCCGCACAACCAGGGCCTGGTCGACCGGGACCTCGCCGTCTTCGTTGCGGAGACCCCGCAGATGTCCGCGTACCGGAACGATCTGTTCTGGGCCCAGGAGTACGCGAAGTACAACCGCGCGGTGATGATGGGGCTCTTCCAGGAAGTGGTCCGCAGGGAGTTCCGCAAGGCGAAGGTGACCTTCGAACCGGTCATCTCCTGCCACCACAACTACGTGGCGGAGGAGCGGTACGAGGGCATGGACCTGCTGGTCACCCGCAAGGGCGCGATCCGCGCCGGCAGCGGCGACTACGGGATCATCCCGGGGTCGATGGGCACCGGCTCGTACATCGTGAAGGGGCTCGGGAACGAGGCGTCCTTCAACTCGGCGTCGCACGGCGCCGGCCGGAAGATGAGCCGCAACGCGGCGAAGCGCCGCTTCTCGACGCGGGACCTGGAGGAGCAGACGCGCGGCGTCGAGTGCCGTAAGGACTCCGGCGTCGTGGACGAGATCCCGGGTGCGTACAAGCCGATCGAGAAGGTCATCGACCAGCAGCGGGACCTGGTCGAGGTCGTCGCGAAGCTGAAGCAGGTCATCTGCGTGAAGGGCTGAGGCCCAGCACACCACGTGATCGACAGGCCCCGGACCGACCGCGGTCCGGGGCCTTCTGCTCGTTGGGGGTCTGTAAGCACTTCTGCCGGCTCCGGTGTACCGGCGGCACCTTGGAAGGCAGGCAAGCTCAGAAGCAGTCCGCGGGCATGTCGAGGGTGGTGCGGTCGAGGCTTTCCAGCAGTGCGAACTGCGCCTCCGTCCTGGGCAGTTCGTACCGGAAGAAGTACTGACCCGCCCGGCGCTTGCCCTCGTAGAAGGCGCCGCTGCGTCCGGCGGCGGCCAGCATCTGCTCCAGCCATATCCAGGCGACCACGACGTGTCCCACGGCCTCCAGGTAGACCGAGGCGTTGGCCAGGGCGGTCTCGGCGTCCCCGGCCTCCCACAGGCGCCGCGTCACGGCGGCGACGCGGGCCACGGAGGCGTCCAGCTGCCGTCCGAAGTCGGCAACCTGGTCCTCCGCGGCCGCCGCGCGGGCGGTCGTCTTGGAGACGGTCTCGATGAGCAGGCGGAGCCCCGCGCCGCCGTCCATGACGACCTTTCGGCCCAGCAGGTCGAGGCCGTGGACGCCGTGCGTCCCCTCGTGGATGGGGTTGAGGCGGTTGTCCCGGTAGAACTGCTCGACGTTGTACTCGCGGGTGTAGCCGTAGCCGCCGTGGACCTGGATGGCAAGGTCGTTGGCCTCCAGGCACCACTGGGAGGGCCAGCTCTTGGCGATCGGGGTGAGCATGTCCAGCAGCAGCCCGGCCCTGGTCCGCTCGTCGGCCGTCGGGGCGGTGCGCTCGTCGTCCAGCAGCCGACCGCAGTACAGGATCAGAGCCAGCGCGCCTTCGACGTACGACTTCTGGGCGAGGAGCATGCGCCGGACGTCGGGGTGCCCGACGATCGGGATCTGGGGGGTGGTGGCGTCCCTGGCCGTGAGTCGGCGCCCCTGGGGCCGGGTGCGCGCGTAGTCCAGGGCGTGGAGGTAGCCGGTGTAACCCAGCGCTGTGGCACCGAGTCCGACACCGATGCGGGCCTCGTTCATCATGTGGAACATGTAGGACAGTCCCCGGTGGGGCTCCCCGACCAGGAAGCCGACGGCACCGGGGGCCCCGCCGGGCCGGAAGGCGCCCTCACCGAAGTTCAGCAGCGTGTTGGTCGTCCCTCGGTACCCCATCTTGTGATTGAGGCCTGCCAGGGCGACGTCATTGCGCCCGCCGGGCGTCCCGCCGGCCCCTACCAGGACCTTGGGGACGATGAAGAGCGAGAGTCCCTTCACCCCGGGCGGGGCGCCGGGGATCCTGGCCAGGACCAGGTGGACGATGTTCTCCGTCAGTTCGTGGTCGCCACCCGAGATCCACATCTTGTTGCCGAACAGGCGGTAGGTGCCGTCGTCGGCCTGTTCCGCGCGGGTGCGCACATCAGCCAGCGAGGAGCCCGCCTGTGGCTCCGACAGGCACATGGTCCCGGAGAAGCGGCCCTCCACCATCGGGCGGACGTAGGTGTCGATCTGCCCGGGGGTGCCGTGGGCCAGCAGCAGGTTCGCGTTGCCGATGGTGAGGAAGGGGTAGGCGGCCGTTCCCACGTTGGCTGCCTGGAACCAGGCGAAGCAGGCGTTGGCCACCACGCTGGGCAACTGCATGCCGCCCACCTCGTGGTCCATGCCTCCGCCGATCAGCCCGGCGTCGGCGAAGACCTTCAGGGCCTCTTCGACTTCGGGGATGATGTGCACCCGCTCGCCGTCGAAGCGCGGCTCCTGGGTGTCGTTCTTCTTGTTGTGCGGGGCGAAGTGCCGGGCGGCGATCGTTTCGCTGAGGTCAAGTACCGCATCGAAGGTTTCGCGCGAGTGGTCGTTGAAGCGGGGGCGCGCGGTCAGGGATTCAACGTCGAGCCACTCGTGCAGCAGGAAGTCGAGGTCTCGGCGGGAGAGCAGGAGGGAGGCCATGGTTCTCTTCTTCTCGGGGTGTTGCTCGTGCAGGGGGAGTTGTCGCCGGCCGGTCAGACCGTGGTGCCGAGGCCGCCGTCGACGGGGATGACGGCGCCGGTGACGTAGGCGCCCGCACGGCTGGCCAGATAGACGGCGACGCCCGCCATGTCGTCCGGCCGCCCGATCCGGCGCAGCGGAGCCGCCTCCGCGATCGCCTCGCCCATGGCGTCCAGAGTCGCGGCCATCATCTTCGACTCGAAGGGGCCGGGTGCGATGGCGTTCACCGTGATGCCCTGTGGCCCGAGCTCCTTGGCCAGCACGCGGGTCAGGTGGTGCAGGCCCGCCTTGCTGGTCGCGTAGGAGTAGGCCGAGGACGGGCTGACGTGCAGGCCGTCGATGGATCCCACGTTGATGATCCGCGCAGGGTCCTCCGTCGACCCGCCGGCGCGCAGCTTCGGCAGGAGGGCTTGGGTGAGCAGGAAGGGGCTGCGCAGGTTGAGGTCCATCACCTTGTCCCAGCCGCTGACCGGGAACTCGTCCAGGGGCGCGCCCCAGGTGGCGCCGGCGTTGTTCACCAGGATGTCCAGCCGCTCCTCCCGCTCGCCGATGTCTGCGGCAAGTCGGTGGCACTCCTCCTCGCGCGCCAGGTCGGCGGGCAGCGCGACCGCCTGACCGGAACCGGAAAGCCCGCGCACGGCCTCCTCGCAGGCTTCCGCCTTGCGGGAGCTGACGTAGACCTTGGCTCCCGCTTCGACCAGGCCCCGGGCGATCATCAGACCGATGCCGCGGGAACCGCCGGTCACGAGGGCGGTTTTGCCGGAGAGGGAGAACAGTGACATGACGGTGGACTCCTGAGGGGGAGGGGCACGGGCAGGCTGTTCCCGCCCCAGGCTAGATACTAAGCAGTCGCTTAGCCGCATGCCAAGCCTTGCGCCCACGGCACCCCATCCGTGCCTCCGCACATCGAGGGTGGTTGAACTCATGCCCGCCCACACGGCGCGCGACCTGTCCAGCGGCCCTCACCGCATGCTCGACACCGAGGATTTCGCTGCCGCGCCGCGGATATCAGTCGGCGACCGCCGACCGCAGGCGCTCCCGATGCGCCTGCGCCATGGTCATCAGCCCGGCGAGGGCGTCCCGTGTGCGTACGAGGTCGGCGATGCGCTCGGTCAGCCGGTCGCGCTCCTGTGTCATCCGCTCCAGCGCGGCGTCGGAGTTCTCCTCGCTGGGAGAATCGACGCACGGCAGCAGTTCGGCGATGGTGCGGCTGGACAGTCCTGCGGCGAACAGCCGCTGGATGAACACGACCCGCTCGACCTCGTGGTCCGTGTAGTGCCGCTGCCCGCCGGCGC
Source organism: Streptomyces sp. NPDC006283 (assembly GCF_040613325.1). Taxonomy (NCBI): domain Bacteria; kingdom Bacillati; phylum Actinomycetota; class Actinomycetes; order Kitasatosporales; family Streptomycetaceae; genus Streptomyces; species Streptomyces sp. NPDC006283. The sequence goes on from NZ_JBEXRZ010000254.1 coordinate 7,182, forward strand.
TGCGGGTGCTGGTGAGCAGCCCCTGCTCCTCGTAGTAGCGCAGGGACCGGACGCTGACTCCGGCCCGTGATGCCAGCTCCCCGATGCGCACGCCGTCTCCCTCTGTGCTGTGAGCTGAGGCACAAAGCTTGCCCCTGACGTCAGTGTCAGGTTCTAGCGTAGCCGCCGCGCCCGATTGTGCGGCGCCGATCACGAAGGAGCCATGACATGACGACCTTGTTCACCCCGTACCGGCTGGGGGACCTGACGCTGCCCAACCGGGTGGTGATGGCGCCGATGACACGGGTCCGTGCCGCCGCCGGCGGTCTGGCGACGCCGTCGATGGCGACCTACTACGCCCAGCGGGCCACGGCCGGACTGATCGTGAGCGAGGGGGTGCAGCCGAACGTGGTCGGGCAGTCCAACCCCGGCACCCCGGGACTGCACACCGACGAGCAGGTCTCCTCGTGGCGCCCGGTCACTGATGCGGTGCACGCCAACGGCGGACGGATCTTCGCCCAGCTCATGCACGGCGGACGGGTTTCGCACCCCGACACCACCGGTATGCAGCCGATCGGTCCCTCGGCAGTCGCGGCCGAAGGGTGGAAGGTGTTCACCCCGACCGGGCTCCAGCCGGCGCCGGTCCCGCGCGCCCTGGACACCGCCGAGGTGTCCGAGCACGCCGAGTCGTACGCCCAGGCCGCCCGCCGCGCCATCGACGCCGGCTTCGACGGCGTGGAGCTGCACGGCGCCAACGGCTACCTCATCTCGCAGTTCCTCTCGTCCAACGCCAACCTGCGCACCGACCGCTACGGAGGCTCGGTGAGCAACCGGATCCGATTCGCCGTCGAGGCGGTGTCCGCAACCGCCGAGGCCGTCGGCGCGGCCAGGACCGGAATACGCCTGTCCCCAGGCGTAACCTTCTGGGGAGTCGAGGAGACCGACGTCCCCGAGCTCTACACCGCGCTACTGACCGAACTGTCCCGCCTCGGACTGGCCTACATCCACCTCGAAGCCACCGCCGAGGAGGAGTTGCTGGTCGGCCTGCGCCGCGCATGGCAGGGCACCCTGATCATGAACCCGGTGCTCCCGATGGGGCCGAAGCACACCGGCCGGGACGAGGCCGACCACTGGCTCGAGCTGGGGGCCGAGCTCATCAGCTTCGGCCGCGCCTTCATCTCCAACCCCGACCTGGTCGAGCGGCTGCGCACCGGAGTGCCGCTCGCTCCCGTCGACGAGGCCACGTACTACCAGGGCGGCGACGCCGGATACCTGACCTACCCGGCATACCAGTACACGGCCTGACACTGCCCCCAACACCGCCCCCGGCGTCCGGCTCCCGTGACGCATCAGGCCACGCGGATGGGCTTCTGGTGGGTTCTCGATGAGCTGACGTGCGGTCACGCGGTGTGCTGATCCCATGCATGAGTCGCCCATCTCAGGGGCACCGATGTCGTTCGCGCTCGTGTGGATGATCACCGTGTGTATGCCGGGGCGGTCGAGTACTTCGCGTCGCCGGAAGCGGTCGGCGGCTTTGTCGACGTCGGATCACATCTCCTTTCTGCAGGTCACAGCACTATGAGGTGCGCTCGTGATCTGGCCTTGGGGCCCTCGGGTTGCGCGGAACTCCGCTCGTTGGTCAGGCCGTTCGGCATCGCCCTGGCGAAGGAGCTGTCGCCGTGGACGGTCGGCAGCCTCGTCGAAGAGAACTGACGGGCTGACACGACCCCGTGCGGTACTTCACAGCGGCGGCCATCTTGAGGCGACCGCACGGCGGTCGGCCTCCGGCGATCACGCGCCCCGGCTCACCCTCCGGCGTCCTCTGCCGGTTTGGCCACGCCCAGCAGGGCGAGGCAGATGTGCAGTACGGCGTACTCCAGGGCGGGGACCTCGCCGATGCGCCCCTGGCGCAGGAGGCGGCAGACGGCTTCGTGTGTAGCGTCGGCCGCGGCCATGTAGGTCTCATGGGGGACACGGCGGTAACCGGGAATCCTGTTGTGCCAGGCGCGCATCGACGCGGCGAACCAGGAGCGGCAGGCGTCCTGGTGCTCCTGAGCCCGGCCGCCGGCGGCCGCCGTCTCCAGGAAGAACGCTTTGGCGAATTCGGGCTCTTCGGCGATCAGCCCGAGAAAGGCGCGGATCGAGGCACGAAGCGTCGCCACAGGGGAGAGCGACTGCGTCGACGAGCGGGCAAACGACGCCTCAAGCCGCTTGACCATCAGCTCGCGGCCCGTCTCCGCAGCGGCGATGAAGCACTCCTCCTTGTCCGCGAACAGCTCGTAGAACGTCTTGCGGGACACGCCCGCCCGTGCCGTCACATCGGCCACGGTCGCGGTGATGTAGCCCTTTTCGGCAACCACGGCCGTCATCGCGTAGAGCAGCCGCTGGCGCTGCGAACCCGTCACACGCTCCCGCGCGAGCCCGTGCGGCCCACGCGGAAGGTCGGTCAGGCTCGGCTGCAGCAGCGGCCGGATTGGCTCTCTCATGAGTGAGGAACAGTCTGGTACAGGTTATAGACGCAAGCGTTTCTCACCATCGTTTCCCCCGAGTAGGAGCGCACCCCCATGAGAAGTTCGACTTTCCTTTCGGCGCTGACCGCCTCGCTGGCGGCCCTCGCAGGGATCGCGGCCGCCGCCCCGACCTCTGCACAAGCAGCCGCCGCGCCGACGACCTTCACGGTCGACTCCACCCAAGACGCCGTGGATGCGGACGCGTCCGACGGCGTCTGCCGCACAGCGACAGGAACCTGCACCCTGCGCGCGGCGGTCATGGCCGCGAACGCCCGGCCCGGCAGCACGATCGAGTTACCCGCCGCCCACTACCGGCTGACCATTCCTCCCAACCCCGACCAGCTCAACGGGCGCACCGCCGACCCGACCACAGGCGACCTGAACATCCTCGAGCCGACCACCATCCGGGGCGGCGGCGCGCGAGGGACCATCATCGACGCAGGCGGCATCGA
>NZ_JBEXRZ010000255.1:0-1826 GCF_040613325.1 Streptomyces sp. NPDC006283
GGAGTGGGGGAGTTCTTCGGAGCGTTGCATACAGTGCAGTTCAGGAAACTCTCAGTGAATGCTGGGGCTTGTCTGCCCGGCACTCGTTATGTTCCTGCTCCCTGTCCTGACAACTCTCAGTCGTGCCCCGGGGGTATTGTGCGCCAAGGAAAGTTACGCAGACGCGTCAGTCTCATGCTTGCAGCGGCGGTACTGGGTACCGCTTCGAGTGCACTTGCCACTGGGGCGGTATCGAGCACCGCTTCGACGGCATTTGCAGCCGGGCCTGCCCCGGCTGCCGGCATTGCCACTCTGACCGCCGATCCCCTGGCCACGTGGCAGACCGACGGCGTGGTGTGGTCTCTGGCTTACGCCAAGGGCGTCGTCTACGTGGGTGGCACGTTCAATCACATCCGGCCACCCGGCGCGGCTCCCGGCACCCAGGAGCTGGCTCGTAAGAACTTCGCGGCCTTTGATGCCAAGACCGGGAAACCACTGGCGTGCGCCCCCGCATTCACCGGCGGCAGCAACACCATCCGGGCGATGAAGGCATCACCCGACGGCTCGCTGATCTACATCGGCGGCTCGTTCAGCAAGGCCGGCACTGTCGGACGTTCCAACACGGCCGCCCTCAAGACAGCCGACTGCACCATCGGAACCGACTGGAAGCCCACGGTCACCTCGATTGTGAACGCGATTGACGTGACCGCCGACACGGTCTACATCGGTGGCAGGTTCGGCACAGTCCAGGGCCAGACTCGCGAGCGGATCGCCGCGCTGCGACCCAACAGCACTCTGCTTCCCTTCAACGCAACGGTCCGCGGTTCGACATATGTGTACTTCAAGGACACGCACCCGAGAGTGCATGCCATCACGGTTGCCCCGAAGCTCAACAAGGTCATCATCGGCGGCAGCTTCACATCGGTGAACGGCAGCCCGGTCGTCGCGCTGGCCGGGCTGGACGCCACCAGCGGCAGGGTCGTCGACACTTACCCTGGATGGGTCGCAGGCGACTCGCAGGTCAAGTCGCTGGCCAATGACGGCACCAGATTTTTCCTCGGCTCTGAGGGCGGCGTCACCTTCGAAGGCCGAACAGTCGGCCGGCTGTCCGACGGCTTCCGCTACTGGAGAGACGACTGTGCGGGTGCCACCCAGGCCGTGCTGCCGTACAAGGGTGTCCTCTACAGCGCCTCGCACGCACACAGGTGCCCCACCACCCCCGGCGGATTCCCCGAAAGCAGGACTGACTACCGCCAGCACTTCCTGGCGCAGTCGATCACGGCGCTGCCGAACGGGACGATCCTGCCGTGGTTCCCGGACACCAATGAAGGGATCGGTGAGAAGATCGGGCCACGCGCGTTGACCATGGCGGACGACATCATGTGGGCCGGCGGTGAGTTCACCACCGTCAACGAAAAACCGCAGCAGGGTCTGACCCGGTTCGCGGCCAGTCCGGACACCGGTGCCCCGCCGGTGCCGACGCTCAGCGGGTCCAGCCCGTCCCCCGGCAAGGTCACTCTGAACTGGAAGGCGTCGTGGGACCGGGACGACGGCGTCCTTACCTACAAGATCTACCGGGACGGCGTGTATCTGACCTCGCTCAACCAGGACTCCCGCTACTGGAACCGGCCCACAATGAGCTTCACGGACACCGTGGCACCGGGGTCGCGACACCGCTACTCACTCGAGGTCACCGACGGCACCAATGTCTCAGGCCGCAGAGGTCCGCTCTACGTGACAGCCCTGAAGGCCGACGACACGGACCCAGCCATCACCTACACCGGCAACTGGACGGCAAATAAACCCAGCGGCCAGTACAACAATACCCAGCACTACACGACCACCAA
>NZ_JBEXRZ010000255.1:1925-10038 GCF_040613325.1 Streptomyces sp. NPDC006283
CAGCAGGTCTGCGCGAGCGTGCGCGGCCTGAGCAACGGCAGCCACACCATAAAGATCAAGAAAGTCGACGGCACCGCCATGTCCCTCGACGCCCTGCAGACGATGGGGAGATAAATGAGATTGTTCAGTGTGGCCACTGATCGGGTGATGGCTTGGGGGGCGTGATGGGAGAGGCCCTCGAGTTTTTGAGCAGGATGTCTGACGTCCGCAGCTCTTCGACGCGGGGGCCTCGTGATTCCCTATTCGAAAAACGGATAGGCATTCGTGCCGAAAGGCGATGACTGCACCGGAAGTGCGGTGGCGGACCAAGGGGGCGGCATTGGGTTTTTCGAAGCTGCAGGGTACCTGCTGGTGCTCTGCATGGTGCTGACCGTGATCCGGTGCAAGCTGATACACCGATACCTGAAGGCCATGCACCGTCGTGCGCAGTCGCTGCGCCGGGTGCTGATCGTCGGGGAGGCGGGCGATGTCGACGTGCTGCTGGCGGAGCTGGCGCACTGCACCGACCACGAATACGTCGTCGTCGGCAGCTGCCTTGTCGGGGAGGAGGTCATCGACTCGGGGCTGACCGTGCCTGCCCGGCTCGCCCCCGCCGGTGACGCCCTCGAAGGGCAGCTGGACTGGGAAACCGTACTGCAGTGTGCGGTTGGACTCGACGCCGATCTGGTCCTCCTGGCGCCAGGCCGCCGGATGTCCAATGAGCGGGTACGTCGGCTCGCCTGGGCCCTGCATGACGCGGACTTAGATCTGGCCGTACTTCCACGGCCGCTCGATGTGTCCCGGCGGCTGGCGAACGCGGCGGGCCTGAGAGTGCGGCATATCGCCCCGGCGGCGCGGCGAGGTCGTCTTCAGGTACTACTGAAGGAGGCCACTGACCGGCTGGGGGCGCTGCTGCTGTTGGTGCTGCTCTTCCCAGTGTTCGTCGTAGTGGCGGTGTTGGTGAAGGTCTTCTCCGGCGGGCCGGTGTTCTACTGGCAGATCCGGGTCGGCCGGGACCTCATGCCGTTCCGAATGTGGAAGTTCCGCACGATGGTCGTCAACGCCGACCGGATGCGGTCCGCTCTGGAGTCGGCGAACGAGCACGACGGCGCGATGTTCAAGATGCGGCGGGATCCCCGGGTGACCGTGGTGGGGCGTGTGCTGCGCCGCTTCTCGCTGGATGAACTGCCGCAACTGTTCAACGTACTGGCGGGTCATATGTCGCTGGTTGGTCCGCGGCCGCCAGTGCCCGAAGAAGTCGAGCGGTACGATGAGACGGAACTGCGCAGGCTGAGCGTCAAGCCGGGGCTGACTGGCCTGTGGCAGATCAGCGGGCGATCCGATCTCTCCTGGGACGAGACCGTCGCACTGGATCTGAACTATGTGGACAACTGGTCCTACGCCCGCGACATCGAGGTGCTGGTGCGTACCCTGCGCGCCGTGGTGGATGGGCGCGGTGCGTACTGACCGGGGCGGATCCCAGGTGTAGGGGGCGGTGGCGCCTCGCCGAGAGGCGGACGCGGCCGGTACTCCGCGGGGCCGGCGGCCTGGCAGGTTCCGGCGCCGACCACCGAGCCTGGTAAGGCTGGGCGATGCCCTGGGCCAGCGGTATGGTGGGCCCAGCCCTGCGCCCTCAGCTTGCAGATGTCGCGAAGCTTGCGCGGGGTACCGTCGGGGCGGGACGAGTCGACGGAGATCCGTCCCTCGTAACCCCACGAAGGAGACGATGCAGGAGGCGAGACGGTCAGGTCCTCGCCGCAGCCCCACGTTGACCTGGTCGTCTAGCTCATGGACCGGCAGCAGCAGCTCGCAGGCCGCGGCCAGGTCGTCGACGTGCAGGAAATTCGCGCCGGTGCTGTCATCCGGCGAGCCCGCCGGATGACCGAAGTGACGCTCGCCGAGCTGGGCGCATCGGTCGGCTAAAGCGCCGCCTCCCTCTCCCGCATGGAACCGGGGGGTGCCCCTGTCTTTGGTCAAGCTGGTCGGGTGTGGGTTCGGGGCGTCTAGAACGATGTGTCCGTGCATGCTGATGGTCAGGTGGGCGAGGGTGGCTCCGCGGAATGCTGACGACGGCCGTCCGGTGAACATCGTTCCTTCCGTCTGCGGCGGATGCGGCGGGCGCGTGTTCGTCGTGCTCATTGACGATGTCGAGGGCAGAGCCGAGCGGGTGTGCGCTGGGTGCGGCGGCCGCGCGATCATCGCGGATAGCGAGGAGTTCTCGGAGGACTCGGATCCTGGCGGGGCTGGCTGCCCGTGCGGGAGCGAGGAGTTCGAGAGTGCGGTCGCGTTCTCGCTCGCCAGCGACGGGTCGGTCCGCTGGGTGACCGTTAGGCTGCGGTGTCAGAAGGACGGCGCTGTGAGGGTCTATGCCGACTGGAAGATCGGCTATGGCCCCACGGATCACCTCCTGACCATGGTCTAGGTGTTCTGTCCGAGGAGGTTGTGGACGGGTGAGCCAGGTCTCGGCTGAAGGATCTTGAACAGGTGAGGGCCTTCCGGTTCGGTGTGGATTGCGACGTCTACACCAACCAGAAAGGCCCTCGTGGTCCACCGTAATGCACCCCTGACCGAGACCGGACGCCTGCGTCTGGCCCGCTGCGTGGTCGAGGACCGCTGGCCGTTGCGGCGGGCCGCTGAGCGCTTCCAGGTCTCACCCACCACGGCCCAGCGATGGGCTGAGCGCTACCGGCAGTTCGGCGAAGCCGGCATGTCCGACCGTTCCTCCCGCCCGCACACGAGCCCGCGCCGGACCCCGACCCGCATCGAACGCCGGATCATCAAGGTCCGTGTCCTGCGCCGGTGGGGCCCGGCACGCATCGCGCACCTGCTTCACCTGGTGCCCTCGACCGTGCACCGCGTGCTGACCCGATTCGGCCTGGCCCGGCTCACACACCTGGACCGGGCCACCGGCCGGGTCATACGCCGCTACGAACGCGCCAAGCCCGGCGAGCTGGTCCACGTCGACATCAAGAAGTTGGGCAACATCCCCGACGGCGGCGGGCACAAGGTCCTGGGCCGCCAGGCTGGCCGTGCCAAGCGGTCCAGCGTCGGTTACAGCTACCTGCACACCGCCGTCGACGATCACTCCCGCCTCGCCTACAGCGAGATCCTCACGGACGAGAAGAAGGAGACCGCCACCGGCTTCTGGACCAGGGCCCACGCCTTCTTTGCCCAGGCCGGGATCACCGTCGAACGGGTGCTGACCGACAACGGCTCCTGTTACCGCTCACGCGACTGGCGCGACCTGCTGGCGGCAGCCGGGATCGCCCATAAGCGGACCCGGCCCTACCGGCCGCAGACCAACGGAAAGGTCGAACGCTTCAAGTGCGCCACGAGGCGCTCTGTCGTATCCCCGGCATAGCCGGGAGGAACTCGAGAGGAGGTTCCTGGGCCTAATGGCTTACCTGGATCCGAAAGGTGAAGGGGACCAGAGCATGCCAGGAAACCAGCAGCCGGGTCCAGACGTCAGGGACGGTGTGCTGGGAAGGCCCGCGTGATACGGCGAAGGCTCTACCGCCTGAATCCCAATCTCCAGGAGATGGAAGTTCACATCCGCCGGAAAGACGCCCGAAACCGGCGCCAGCCCTGCGGAGGCCGCGTTGAACGGACTCCGCAACTCTCGGGGCCAGGAGCGATGCCCAATGAGGGCATTCAAGGAGATGAGTGGGGCGCCTAAGTCACGCTATGACGTGCGACGGAGACGAACGTGGGATCGCCTAACGGGCGCGAGCCCCATGGCGACGGAGGCCCCGTAGTAGTCGCCGGAGTCACGACCGGCCAAGGAGGACGGGAAAGCCGTCCGCATCGGGCGAAGGGGGCCAGGTGATCGGACACCCGAAGTCGGGAGGTATGCGAAATGCAGAGCGCCGAAACGGTGCTGGGTGTCCTGCGTGAGCGCGGCAGGCACGGTCTGCCGTGCGAGGAACTGTATCGACAAATGTTCAACCCGCAGTTGTATCTGCTCGCTTACGGGCGTCTCTACTCCAACAAGGGGGCGATGACGCCGGGGGCTACGCGGGAAACCGTGGATGGCATGTCGATGGGACGAATCGACCGCATCATTGATGCGATGCGCCACGAGCGCTATCGGTTCCACCCCGCCAGGCGAGTTCACATCCCGAAGAAACAGAGCGGGAAAACTCGGCCTCTCGGCCTGCCTACTTGGTCGGACAAGTTGGTCGGCGAGGTGGTGCGGCTCCTCTTGGAGGCGTATTACGAACCGGTCTTCTCCGACAGATCCCACGGATTCCGCCCCCGGAAAGGCTGCCACACCGCACTGCGCGAAGTGGCCAACACCTGGACGGGGACGACCTGGTTCGTCGAGGGCGACATCGCTGACTGCTTCGGGAGCCTCGACCACGAGGTCATGCTCCGGATCCTGGGCGAGAAGGTTCACGACAGCCGGTTCCTGCGGCTAGTACGGAACATGTTGACGGCCGGATACCTGGAGGACTGGACCTGGCACGCGACGCTGAGCGGAGCCCCGCAAGGCGGCGTGGCCTCACCGGTCCTGTCCAACATCTACCTGCACAAGCTGGACACCTACGTCGAGCAGATACTCATCCCTGAATACACCCGAGGCAGGCTCCGTGCACGCAGCACGGAATACCGCCGGGTCGAATCGGCAATCGTACGTGCCCGCCGAAAAGGTGACCGTGCCAAAGTGCGGTCGCTCTACCGGAAGTTGCACAGCCTCCCCAGTCAGGATCCCAATGATCCTGACTATCGGAGACTGCGATACGTGCGTTACGCCGATGACACCCTCCTCGGGTTTGTCGGGCCAAAGGCCGAGGCCGAAGAAATCAAACGGCGGCTTGCGACGTTCCTGCGTGAAGACCTCAAGCTGGAACTGTCGCAAGAGAAGACGCTGATCACCCACGCCCGAACGGGCAGGGCTCGATTCCTCGGCTACGAGATTTCGACAGCGAGCACAGACCGCAGAACACGACGGCCGTCCGCGACGGACCGGCGTAATCGCCGGTCCGTCAACGGAACGATCGCCCTGCAGGTGCCTGCCGACGTGATCAAAACAAAGTCCGCTCCCTACATGGCACGCGGAAAACCCGCATGCCAGAACTCACTCGTGAACGAGACCGACCACGTAATCGTCGGGAAGTTCGCCATCGAGTACCGGGGCGTCGTCCAGTACTACCTGATGGCCGGCGACGTCTTCCGACTTCACCGCCTGCGCTGGGTCATGGAGACCTCCATGCTCCGGACTCTGGCGCGAAAGCACGGCTCGACGGTGTCGAAGATGGCGGCCCGTTTCAAGGCCAAAGTCCAGACGCCCCATGGGCCGCGCACCTGTTTCGAGGCTCACATGCCTCGGGACAACAGGAAAGAACTGGTAGCCCGATTCGGAGGGATTCCCCTCAAGCGGCAGAAGACGGCGGAACTGACCGACCGTCTGACAGGTCCCGCCTATCCCCATAAAGAGCTGATCCGTCGGCTCCAAGGGAATCGGTGCGAAGTCTGCGAACGGACAGGTGAGGTGGAAGTTCACCACATCAGGTCACTCAACGACCTCGCCCGGCTGGATGGGCCGTCCCCCGATTGGATGAAAATCATGGCGCGGCGCCGACGCAAGGCCCTCGTGGTCTGCGGCGCCTGCCACGAACACATCCACACCAGGAAGCCGAGCACGATGCTCACGCAGTAGTCACTGGAGAGCCGGATGCTCGGAAACGGGCCCGTCCGGTTCGGAGGGAGGCCGAGCGGAAAAGGCCCTGCCCAGCAGGGACCTCGCCGCTCGGCCGACCCTACCCGCACCCTGCTCGACGAGTGGGCCTACACCCGCCCTTACCGCTCAGAGCAGGAACGACGCGACGCCTTCCCCGGATGGCTTCACGCCTACAACAACCACCGCGGACACACCGCGCTGAAAGGCCACCCACCCGCCAGCCGCGTCCCCAACCTCACGGGTCAATACACCTAGGTCTGCGGAGTGGCCGCCCGAACAGGCTGCGGTTCGTAGAGGTTCCGTCCCGGAGCATCGCGAGGAGGACATCTGCCCCGCGCCGGGCGACCAAAGCTCCCTCCGGCGGGGAGTGCGCAGGCAAAAGCTCGGTCGACCGGTCCGAGCAAGGCACGAAGCGCTCGCGTTGACCGAGGCGCGGGGCATACCGCGGGTCCGCCGAGCCCGCCCCGCCAACGTCCGCGACCACACACCCTGCTGCCCGCCACCCTTGATGCCTACGCCGGCAAGCAGAAGGCCCTCGGGCCTCAGCCGGAGCGTCCGAGGCCGCCTCGCCAGCTTGGCCACCACGATGGCGGCCAGCTTCCTCCGGAGACAGCGGTGTGCTGTGCCTCAGCGGCCTCGATCGCGATGTCCGCAACCGGGCCGGAGTTGCGGACATCGCACTTCTTCAGTCAGGTCACGAGCCTGTTCTTCCCGATTCGTCGCAGGGCGGCCGGGGTCTGATCGCCCGTCAAGAGCACCAGGGGCTTTGGAGATCTCGTAATCGAAGGCACGTTCCAGGGCGGGGAAGTATTCCAGCATCTGGCCCGCATCCTGTTGATCGCCCGTGCGGTCCGCGGTCAGATCCAAGCGGCGTGAGGTGAGAATCCGCAGATCGACGGTATTGTCGTCACCTCGGTGCATCAACTGAAGATCACGGCGCAAGCGCGCCTGGTCGGCGATGACGACGGCGTCCTTGGCGACGCTCCTATAGGTCAAGTTGATCATGTGTTGGTGTCATGCGGCTGGGCTGAGGGAGGGAGCTCGCTGTGGCCGAGGAACAGCACTGTTTGCGCTGATCAGGGCCTTGAACACTTCGCGTGCAAGGTAGCGTTTCAGGCAGCGGACGATCTCGGACCTGGTCTTGCCTTCAGCGGTGCGACGGGCGGCGTAAGCCCGTGCTCTGGGGTCGTAACTGAGGCGGTTGATGGCCAGCATGTAGAGAGCTCGGTTCGCCTCCCGGTTGCCGCCGCGGTTGAGCCGGTTGCGGTTGGTCTTCCCGGAGCTGGCGGGTATTGGGGCGACGCCGCACATGTGGGCGAAGGAGGCTTCGGAGCGCAGGCGGCAGGGGTTGTCGCCCGCGGCGACCAGCAGGGCGGCTGCGGTGTCGACGCCGACCCCCTTGATCTGCATCAGGTCAGGCGCGGCCTGGTGGGCGAGCCGGTCGATCTGCTGATCCAGCGCAGAGATCTCCTGGGCGAGTTGCTGGTAGCGGACCGCCAGGCTTTTGAGAGCCAGCTTGGCAGCGGCCTCAAGAGAGTCGACGGTGCCGGGGCGGAATCTGGCCGCAGTGGCCACCAGCTCTGCCAGGGACAGGCCGCGGAGGCGGTCCCGCAGCTCCTGCGGGGCGGTGACGACAACGGCGTGGAGCTGGTTGGCGGCCTGGGTACGGCCCTTCATCGCCGAACGGCGGGCCAGCCGCAGCGTGCGGATCATCTCCACCGGACCGTCCTGGGACTTGGCCTCGCCCATGACCGTGCCTGCCTGGACCGCGCGGGCGGCTGCCTCGGCGTCGATGGCGTCATTCTTGCCGCCCGCCCGGCGCCGAGTCTGGCGGCTCGGCCGGATGACCTCCACCGCGTCCATGCCCTTGCGGCGCAGGTAGCGCGTCAGTCCGGCCCCGTAGGCACCCGTTCCCTCGACCCCGAAGCGGTCAGGTGTGCCCAGCCTGCGTACCCACTCAAGAAGACGGCGGTGTCCATGCCCTGTGGTGGGAACACTGAGCACGTCCAGCTTCCGGCCGAACTGGTCCAGCGAGACAGCGACATGCACGTCCACGTGCGTGTCGATGCCCACGGTGACCAGAACCTCGTCAACCTCTGCCACCCCGACCTTGCCCACCCTCACTCCTTGCACCGTGCCGTCAGGAAGGCGGTGCCGGCCGGAAGAGCGCGGGCAAGACTGCGATGGGATGCCTCATGCCCCTATCAGGCCACAGCGCACCCGACCGACACCGCGAAGCGGTGTCCCCCAACTGGCCGACGCGTCGCTAACAAGGCACGAAGCCGATCTGTCTTTGGGTCCGACCAGCCGGAGAACACCGCGACCACGATGATGCTCCCAGTCCGTCTTCCCCTCGCCCCTAGTACTGCAACGGTTCTTGTCGTGACGGTTTGACCGTGTGCTCGTTGAGCTGTTCATGGGTGGGGAACGTGCTGAGGTCCGATGGTGGGCGGG
>NZ_JBEXRZ010000256.1:0-9804 GCF_040613325.1 Streptomyces sp. NPDC006283
CACATGGAGGGCGTGCGGCTCACCCGGTGGCTGCTCTCCCCCATTCCCACGTTCAAGCTGTGGCGGCGGATGAAGCTGTGGGAGCTCCGCAGCTACGAGCAGGTGATCAAGCTCGAGCAGGACCGGCTGATCTATCAGGCCCGTCTGCAGGCACGTTTCGGCCGGGCGTGGCGGCGCAAGGCCCCGGTCGAGGCGCTGATGCCGCTGCGGCTGGCGAAGTACGGTGTGCCGCTGGCGGAGACCGCCCCGGCGGGCCTGGCGGCCGCGGGTGTCGATCCGGTGCTGCTGCCGCCGGCGCCGGTCGCGCAGTCCGCGGCGCAGCCGGAGCTGCCCCGTGCCACCGCGCTGCCGCGGCAGCGCGAGGAGGATGTGACCGCCGCCGGTCCCGGCCCGCAGCAGCCTCGCACGCAAGGACCGTCGGAGGGACCGTCGGGCCCGGCGGAGGATGCGTTCGAGGGCCCGGGCGCCCATGAGAGCCCGTGGTTCGCGGCCCCGCAGGTCCCGCAGGAGGCGTACGAGAGCGCGTACAACCCGACGTACGTCGAGGGTTTCGAGCCCCACCCGGTGCCGGTCCCTGCGGGACCCGGCCGCACGCGCCCGCTCGGCTCCGGCCCCGGGTCGCCGGCGGTCCCCCAGCCGCAGTTCTACGAGCCGGAGCCGGGTGCGTCCTACGACGACTCCTACGAGGAGGAGTCCGCCGACGCGTACCGGAGCGGCCCGCAGCCGGACGCCCGGTCGCAGCAGGGCGCCGGGCCCGACGCCGTCGCCGAGGACACCGCCGCGGACGCCGAGTTCGCGGAGGCGGCCTACCCGGCGTTCCTCGAGTACGTGAACGAGTACCAGGACTACCCGAGCGCCGAGCGGCTCGACATACTGCTCGCCGATCGCCACGGGGTACGGCACCCGCGCAGCACCGCTCTGCTCAAGCGGCTGCTGCCCGGATTCCAGAAGCGCCTGCAGGCCGAGCTGGAAGAAGAACACATCGCCTGACGGGCCGAGGGGCACGGACGCAGAAGTTCTCAGGCGCGCTTCTTGGCCGTCTCGCCGTACACCGCGAGGGCCAGGCCCGCGACAGCGAGCACCACGTAACCCGCCGTGGGGATCTCCCACCATTTCCGGAGCATGCCCCACGGCCCGTCCCCGAACGTCCGGCCCGCCACTCCGAGTACGCCCTGGATGCCGGTGACCCAGCCGATGACCGCCACGATTTCCTTCATGGCCCAACGGTCTCCCGGCATCGCGCCCGTTTCGTCGTGCGCACGGCCGAACCCTGGGTAGGCCGAAGGATGCAGAAACGGGTGGAGGGCCCCACCCCGACGGGGTGGGGCCCTCCACCTTCGAGGGTCGGCCGTCAGACGGCGAGCAGCTTGCGCACCCGCTCCGCGCCGACCGCCAGCAGCAGCGTGGGCAGGCGCGGGCCCGTCTCCCGGCTGACCAGCAGGCGGTAGAGCAGGGCGAAGAACGACCGCTGGGCGATCTTCAGTTCCGGTGTCGGCTTGGCGTCCGGCTCCAGGCCTGCCATGACCTTGGGCACGCCGTAGACGAGCGTCGTCAGACCGTCGAGCGACCAGTGCGTGTCCAATCCGTCGAGCAGCAGCCGCAGCGATTCACGGCCCTGGTCGTCGAGAGAGGCGAGCAGCGCGGTGTCGGGCTCGGATCGGACGACGGTCCGGGCGTCGGCGGGGACCTGGGTGGTGATCCAGTTCTCCGCGCAGCCGAGCCGCGGGCGGGCCTCGTCCAGCGAGGTCAGCGGGTTCGCCGGGTCGAGGTCGCTGAGGATGCGGATCGTCTGCTCGTCGTGGCCGGCGGTGATGTCGACGACCGAGGCGAGCGTGCGGTACGGCAGCGGGCGCGGTGTGCGGGGCAGTTCACCGGCCGCGGTGCGGACGGCCCGGGAGTACGCGGCGGCGTCGGCCGGCAGGGCGGTGCCCTCCTCGACCTTGGCGGCGAGCTTGTCCCACTCGTCGTAGAGCCGCTGGATCTCCTGGTCGAAGGCGATCTTGAAGGACTGGTTGGGCTTGCGGCGCGCGTACAGCCAGCGGAGCAGCGGCGCTTCCATGATCTTCAGCGCGTCGGCCGGGGTGGGTACACCGCCGCGCGAGGACGACATCTTGGCCATGCCGCTGATGCCGACGAAGGCGTACATCGGGCCGATGGGCTGGACGCCGTCGAAGATCTCGCGAACGATCTGGCCGCCGACGACGAACGACGAGCCCGGGGAGGAGTGGTCGACGCCGCTGGGCTCGAAGATCACGCCTTCGTAGGCCCAGCGCATCGGCCAGTCGACCTTCCAGACCAGCTTGCCGCGGTTGAACTCGCTCAGCCGGACGGTCTCGTCGAAGCCGCAGGCCGTGCAGACGTAGGCCAGCTCGGTGGTCTCGTCGTCGTACGAGGTGACGGTGGTGAGGTCCTTCTCGCACCGGCCGCAGTACGGCTTGTACGGGTAGTAGCCCGCCGCGCCGCCGCTGCCGTCGTCCTCCGCGGCCGCGCCGGAGCCCTCCGCCGCCTCGAGCTCGGCCGCGTCGACCGGCTTCTGCGACTGCTTCGCGGGCGCCTTCTTGGTGCGGTACTGGTCGAGGATCGCGTCGATGCCGGCGCGGTGCTTCATCGCGTGCAGGATCTGCTCGCGGTAGGCGCCTGCCGTGTACTGCTCGGTCTGGCTGATGCCGTCGTACTCGACGCCCAGCTCGTCCAGGGCCGCGGTCATCGCGGCCTTGAAGTGCTCGGCCCAGTTCGGGTACGCGGAGCCGGCGGGCGCGGGGACCGAGGTGAGCGGCTTGCCGATGTGCTCGGCCCACGACTCGTCGATGCCCTCGATACCGGCCGGCACCTTGCGGTAGCGGTCGTAGTCGTCCCAGGAGATCAGGTGACGGACCTCGTGCCCGCGCCGCCGGACCTCGTCGGCGACCAGGTGCGGGGTCATGACCTCGCGGAGGTTGCCCAGGTGGATGGGGCCGGAGGGGGAGAGTCCGGAGGCGACGACGACCGGTTTGCCAGGCGCACGTCGCTCCGACTCGGCGATGACCTCGTCCGCGAAACGGGAGACCCAGTCGGTCTCGGTGCTGCTCTGAGCCACGGTCGGCACGTCCTTCTTCCTCGAATGCTGGGTTGAGCTCCCGGCCATTCTCCCAGACGGAGGACCTTCCTCCGGGCCTGCCGGGCCGCGGCCATTCTTGCGGGAAACGGCTTGCCCCTCCATGGGATACTTGACAACCGCAACAGTCCCCTGACAGGAACGGAAGCTCATGGCCTCGGTCCCTTCCCTCGCTTCGACCGTGCAGCAGCGCCTCGCGGACGCCCTCTCGGCAGCTCTGCCGGAGGCCGGATCCGCCGACCCCCTGCTGCGACGAAGCGACCGGGCCGACTTCCAGGCCAACGGCATCCTGGCGCTCGCGAAGAAGTTCAAGGGCAATCCGCGTGAGCTGGCGACCAAGGTCGTCACTGCGCTCAACAGCGGCTCCGCCGCGGGCATCGGCACCGACGACGTGATCAAGGACATCGAGGTCTCGGGCCCCGGCTTCCTGAACATCTCGATCAGCGACAAGGCGATCATCGGCACGCTGGCCGCCCGCGCCGCGGACGACCGCCTCGGCGTGCCGTACGCCGAGCAGGCGGGCACCACGGTGATCGACTACGCCCAGCCGAACGTGGCCAAGGAGATGCACGTCGGTCACCTGCGGTCCGCGGTGATCGGTGACGCGATGGTGCAGATCCTGGAGTTCGCGGGCGAGAAGGTGGTCCGGCGCCACCACATCGGCGACTGGGGCACGCAGTTCGGCATGCTCATCCAGTATCTGATCGAGCACCCGCACGAGTTGGACCACAAGGGCGGAGTCTCCGGTGAGGAGGCGATGTCCAACCTCAACCGGCTCTACAAGGCCGCCCGTGCCCTCTTCGACTCCGACGAGGAGTTCAAGGCGCGCTCGCGCGACCGGGTGGTGGCGCTCCAGTCGGGCGACGAGGAGACCCTCGCGCTGTGGCAGAAGTTCGTGGACGAGTCGAAGATCTACTTCTACTCGGTCTTCGACAAGCTCGACATGGAGATCCGCGACCCGGACGTCGTCGGCGAGTCCGGCTACAACGACATGCTCGACGAGACCTGCCGCATCCTCGAGGAGTCCGGTGTCGCCGTGCGCTCCGAGGGCGCGCTGTGCGTGTTCTTCGACGACGTGAAGGGCCCGGACGGCAACCCGGTCCCGCTGATCGTCAAGAAGTCCAACGGCGGCTACGGCTACGCGGCCACCGATCTGTCCGCCATCCGCGACCGCGTGCAGAGCCTGAACGCGTCCACCCTGCTGTACGTGGTGGACGCGCGCCAGTCCCTGCACTTCAAGATGGTCTTCGAGACCGCGCGCCGGGCCGGCTGGCTGAACGACAAGGTCAAGGCCGTGCAGCTCGCGTTCGGCACCGTGCTCGGCAAGGACGGCAAGCCGTTCAAGACCCGTGAGGGTGAGACGGTCCGGCTGGTGGACCTCCTCGACGAGGCGATCGACCGGGCGACGGCCGTCGTCGCCGACAAGAGGGAGAAGGTCGGCCTGACCGACCAGGAGGTCGCGGAGAACGGCCGGTACGTGGGCATCGGCGCGGTCAAGTACGCCGACCTGTCGACGTCCGCGGTGCGCGACTACAAGTTCGACCTCGACCAGATGGTGTCGCTGAACGGCGACACGTCGGTCTACCTCCAGTACGCGTACGCCCGTATCCAGTCGATCAAGCGGAACGCGGGCGCTCGGCGTCCTGCCGCACACGCCGAGCTGTCCCTCGCCCCGGCGGAGCGGGCGCTCGGTCTGCACCTGGACCAGTTCGGCGAGGTGCTGGCCGAGGTCGCGTCCTCGTACGAGCCGCACAAGCTGGCCGCGTACCTGTACCAGCTGGCCTCGCACCTGACCACGTTCTACGACCAGTGCCACGTGCTCAGCGAGGACAACCCGGCGGAGGTCGTGGAGAACCGCCTCTTCCTGGTCGACCTCACGGGGCGCACGCTGCACCAGGGCATGGCGCTGCTGGGCATCCGGACGCCCGAGCGCCTCTGATCAACGCGATTCGGCACACTGGCCGGACGAGCCGGCGAGCATTTTGCTCGTCCTCGTCCGGCCAGTGGCCGTCGTGCACCGGTCGATCACGGCCGGATGTCGCGCGAAGTCCTGCCCGACGCGTCGTCGATCTCGGTGTGAGCCTTCTGCAGCAGCTGTGAGGCGAGGTCCATCAGGGCGCGTGCGCCCGCGATCTCCTCGCCGACCAGCAGCTGCGGCTGGTCGGAATGGTGGCGATTCGCGTTTCCGTGACCCCGGTATTCCGTGCCGTCGCCGAGCCTCACCATCGCGGCCGCCCTCGTGCGGTCACCCTCCTCCTTGAACTCCATCTCGATGTGCCATCCGACGAGTGTCTGCATGACGGATCACCTCCAGCGGTACCCCTTCAAGGGTGCGCCGCATGGTCGCTGATCGCGAACTGTCAGGCCTTCCCTCTCACATCGCCACCCCTCGCCCTTCCGGTTGTCCCTTGCGTCGTCCTTCCGGACTTACCCGGAAGTCACATTGGTCTATACCTTGACTCGATCACGTCAAGCGCGCTTGAGTGGGCGCACAGCCCCCCACCGCGGCCTGGCCCGGGCAGCAACTGCTGCTTCGGGTAAGGCCGTTGCGCTCAGAAGGAGTGATCGAGTGCTGAGAACCCGCCTCATGGCGCTGCTGGTCGCCGTCCTCGTCGCGACCGGCCTCGCCGCAGTCCTGATGCCCTCCGCATCCGCCGCGTCCGCCGCATCCGTCTGCGACACCGCGCCGAACTGGCAGCAGGGCGCCTGGTACACGACTGGCAACGTTGTCAGGTACAACGGCGCCTACTACATAGCCGAGCACGACAACCCGGGCTACGACCCGACGATCAGCACCTGGTACTGGAACCCGTACACCTGCAGCGGCGGCGGCAACCCGTCCCCGTCCGGCTTCGTGGTCAGCGAGTCGCAGTTCAACCAGATGTTCCCGAACCGGAATTCCTTCTACACCTACAGCGGCCTGACCGCGGCCCTCAGCGCCTACCCGGGCTTCGCCAACACCGGCAGCGACACGGTGAAGAAGCAGGAGGCCGCGGCCTTCCTCGCGAACGTCAGCCACGAGACCGGCGGACTGGTCCACGTCGTGGAGCAGAACCAGGCCAACTATCCGCACTACTGCGACTGGAGTCAGCCTTACGGCTGCCCCGCGGGCCAGGCCGCGTACTACGGCCGCGGACCGATCCAGCTCAGCTGGAACTTCAACTACAAGGCCGCGGGCGACGCGCTCGGCATCGACCTGCTGAACAACCCGTGGCGAGTCCAGAACGAGGCGGCCGTCGCCTGGAAGACCGGCCTTTGGTACTGGAACACCCAGAGCGGCCCCGGCACGATGACCGGGCACAACGCCATGGTCAACCAGGCCGGCTTCGGTCACACCATCCGTTCGATCAACGGCTCGCTGGAGTGCGACGGAAAGAACCCGGCGCAGGTCCAGAGCAGGGTCAGCAAGTACCAGCAGTTCGCCCAGATCCTGGGCGTGCCGACCGGCGGGAACCTCTACTGCTGAGGACGGACCGCCACTGATCGGGCCGCGGACCGGGGAGACATCGTCCCCCGGCCGCGGCCGCACCATGTTCACGGCACCTCGCCGCACACTGCCCCGGTTCAGGCCACTCGCCCCGCACGGCCGGTTCGCGCCACCTCGCCCGACACGGCAGGGTTCACGCCACCTCGCCCGGCACGGCAGGGTTCACGCGCCCCGGAGGCAACCCGCGGAACCCCCATCCCGTCCTCCGGGGTCGAGAGGCGTCCGGGGGAACGGGCGCTCCGAACACGGGGATGAGGAGGGACCGTTGATACGTGCCCGGAAGATGTGGGCCACCGCCGTAGCGGTGCTCACGGTCGTGGGTGTGTCGCCCGCGGTGGCACAGGCGCGGCAGGCACCCGACGTCCGGCCCGCCGCAGCGGCGAAGGACAACAACGTCGATCTGCCGCCCGGCTGGCGAATAACCGAGGACGACGGGGAGAGCGCGCTGGAGTGGCGCTCACCCCGCCCGGTGCCCGCGGGCGACGCGCGCGTCGAGTTCCACGCCGACGGCAGGCTGGTCGGCGCGCCCGAGCCGGACAAGGACGGCCGGACCTTCCGCCTTCCCCTCGAGGAGGCCCGGACAAGCAACCTGACCGACCTTCAGGTGCTCGCTGCCGGCCGCCGCCTCGACGAGGCCTCCGCTTCCGGCGCCCGCGACCGACGGTCCGCACCGCCCGCCGCGCAGCCCCCCGCCCGGCTCCCGGCAGGCACCGTCGACCCGGGCAAGCCGGGCTCGTACACCACGACCACGAGCGAGTACGCGCTCGACCCGGTCCGGCTGCCCGGCTTCTCCGCCCCGGTCGAGATGCGTGGTGTGGTGGTCGCCCCCAAGGGCGCCGCCGGCAAGCGCCCGGTGGCACTGTTCCTGCACGGCCGGCACGCCACCTGCTACGTCCCCGGCAGGGACGGCGACGTGACGATCGACTGGCCCTGCGCCAGGGGAGCCGAGCCGATCCCGAGCCACCGCGGCTATCTGCGCGACCAGAAGCTGCTGGCCTCCCAGGGCTATGTGACCGTGTCGATCTCCGCGAACGGCGTCAACGGCCAGGACGGCGACGTCGACGACGGCGGCGCACAGGCCCGTTCGTCACTGGTGCGGACGCACCTGGCCCGCTGGGCCGAATGGGCCGCCAAGCCGGCCACGGCACCCGAGGCCGTACGCGGCACCCCGAAGGCCGACCTGTCCCGCGTCCTGCTCGTCGGCCACTCGCGCGGCGGCGAGGGCGTCAACCGCGCCGCCCTGGACAGCCTCTATCCGCCTCCGGCCGACCGGGACGGCTACCGCGGCCCGGTGCGCTGGCACATCCGCGGGACCGTGCTCATCGGCCCGACGATCTTCGGCCAGAACCCGGTGCCGGACGTGCCCTCGCTGACGATCCTGCCTGGCTGCGACGGCGACGTCTCCGACCTCCAGGGCCAGGTGTACGCCGACGGCACCCGTGGCGTCAGCCGGGGCAAGGCGCTGCACAGCGCGGTCTACATGGTCGGTGCCAACCACAACTACTTCAACAGCGAGTGGACGCCGGGCCAGGCCCAGGCGCCCGCCGACGACGACTTCTGGCACGACCCCGAGCAGCCGGACCCGGTGTGTTCCCCCGGGACCGCCACCCGGCTGACCGCCGACCAGCAGCACCGGGCCGGCGCCATCTACATCGCCGCCGCCGCGCGGCTTTTCGTCGCCGGCGACGACAAGGTGCGCGAGCTGCTCGACGGCTCCGGCCGCCGCGCCCCGTCCGCCGACCCCGCGCGGGTGCTGACTCACGCGGTGGGCGCGAACCGGAGCGCCGGCTTCCTGCCGGACGGCCCCGTGAAGGTGACCGGCGGACGGCTGTGCTCCGCGATCGATCCCGACCCGCGCACCGCATGCATGAACGCGGAGGCGGGCGGCTCCTCGCCACACTTCGCGCAGTGGCAGCCGGAACGCGAGACGGGCCGCCGCGCCGTGGCGATGCGCTGGTCCGCGCCGGGCTCGGCAGCGTTGCGAGTGCGTCCGGAAAAGCCTCTCTCCGTCGAGGGGGCCCAGAGCCTCGCGCTGCGCGTCTTCGTGCCGCCGAACACCACCCGGACACAGTTGGACGTGGCCGTCACCGACGTCTCCGGCAAGCGGGCGAAGCTCGGCGGCGTCCGGGTGGACGGGCTGCCGGGCAGCGACCGCACCGCCTCGTACTGGGCGCGCGAGGTGCGCGTACCGCTCGCCGCCGCCGCCCGCGCCGGTCTCGACCTGCGCCGGATCGCCTCCCTGGAGCTGACGCCGCGCACCCGCTCGGGGCAGGCGTGGCTGATGGATGCCTGGGCCTGGAGCCCCGGCACACCCGCCGTGAAGGAAGCCCCGCTCACACGTGTCGACATCGGCCGTCTGAAGGTCAAGGAGGGCGACTCGGGAGTCCGCACGTACCAGGTGCCCGTGCACGTCTCCGGCAACGGCGGCGGAACGGTCCGGCTGTATGTCCTCGACCCGGCCACCGGCCAGGCGAAGGACCGGCTGGTGACCGTGAAGCCCGGCGCCGGCGCCATCGACCTTCCGGTGAGCGTGAAGGGCAACAAGCGTTACTCCTGGGACGTGTCGCACGACGTGCTCGTGAAGGCGGTGCGCGGGACCGTCGTCGGTTCGCACGTCGGCGGTGTCACCGCCGAGAACGACGACCCGATGCCGGAGATCACCGTCAAGCCCGTCGCCGACAAGGTGACCGAGGGACAGCCACTGAAGTGGCGGGTCGCCCTGTCCGCGCCGGCCGACGTGGAGATGACCAGGACACTGAAGATCGTGCCCGTCACCGGCCGCGCCGAGCTGTCCACCAAGGACGTCGAACGGCAGTGGCTGCTCGACATGATCGGCGAGGTGCCCGACGGCGAAGTCCCGCTGTCCCAGCTGGAGTACGCCTACCTGTGGGCGTCGGTACCGCCGGGCAGCACGACCGCGGAGGTGCTCGTGCCCACGGTCGGCGACAGGGTGGCAGAGCCGGCGGAGTACGTGGGCCTGCAGTCCACCGACGACGAGGGCGAGCCGCAGGGCCCTGTCCTCACGGGCACCGTGCGCGACGCTCCGTAGGGCGCCCGTTCAGGGCCGCGCGAACTCGCACCACACCGCCTTGCCAGGAACGCGTCGGCCGACACCGCCGGTGGGGGGCCGCCGGGGCCCCCACACCCCACCACCCCCCCGCGCACCCACCCGGGCGCCGCCCCGGCGGCGGCAGGCGCCAAAAGGTGAACACCCCCCGCGCCA
>NZ_JBEXRZ010000257.1:0-9754 GCF_040613325.1 Streptomyces sp. NPDC006283
GAACAGGCACAGCTCCACTCCTTCCGCCCCGCCCGCCCACAGCGCGAAGTTGGTCCCCGCCTCGCTGCCGCGGCGACTGCTGCCGCACTGCTCGTCACCGGCATGGGCGCCGGCTCGGCGTCCGCCGCGGACCCGGTTCCGTCCGCGCCCACCGCGAACGAGGCCCCTACGCCCGCTTCGGGCGGCACCTTCGGCATCCAGGCCGAGCCGGGCGACGCGCCCGTCAACGCGCTGTACGGCGTCAACAGCGCCGGTGACGTGTACGGCTACGCGCCCAACGGCACCGGCGGACTGGACAGCCGGATACAGGTCGGCTGGGACTGGAACAACATCAAGCACGTCACCCAGGTGGACAACGACGCCGACGGCAGCTCCGACGGCAACTGGCAGATCAACAGCGCCGGTGGTGTCTACTACGGCGCCTGGGGCCAGGATCCCTTCTCGATCGGCTCCGGCTGGAACATCTACAACAAAATCGTTTCGCCCGGGAACCTCGCGGGTGGCGTCGCCGACGACCTGATCGCCCGGGACAGCTCCGGTGCGCTGTGGATCTACCTCGGCTACGGCAACGGCAAGGTCAACGTCCGCAAGAAGGTCGGCGGCGGCTGGCAGACCTACAACCAGATCACCGGCAAGGGCGACCTGACCGGCGACGGCAAGGCCGACATCGTGGCCCGCGACGGCAGCGGCACGCTGTATCTCTACAAGGGCACCGGCAGCCACTCGGCGCCGTTCGCCACGCGCACCAAGATCGGCACGGGCTGGAACCAGTTCAACGCCCTGGTCTCCGTCGGTGACATCGACATCGACGGCAGGTCCGACCTGATCGCGCGTGACAAGGCGGGCGCGCTGTACCTGTACAAGGGCACGGGCAGCGCCGCGGCGCCGTTCAAGCCCCGCGTCAAGATCGGCAACAGCGGCTGGAACACCTACCGCCTGTTCTTCTGATCCCTGACACGCCGGATCTGATCGTCAAAACGCCGGGGCCGCACTCCCTTGCCGGGAGTGCGGCCCCTTCGCGTTGCGCTCAGTCCGTCAACCGCGGCTGTGCTCAGCCACGAATGAGGTTGCGCAGCACGTACTGCATGATGCCGCCGTTGCGGTAGTAGTCCGCCTCGCCCGGGGTGTCGATGCGGACGACCGCGTCGAACTCCACACCGGTGTCGGTGCTGACCTTGACCGTGCGCGGCGTGGTGCCGTCGTTCAGCTCGGTGACGCCGGAGATGGAGAAGGTCTCCTCACCGGTCAGCCCCAGGGCCGCTGCCGAGCCGCCCTCCGGGAACTGGAGCGGCAGGACGCCCATGCCGATGAGGTTCGAGCGGTGGATGCGCTCGTACGACTCGGCGATGACGGCCTTGACGCCGAGGAGCGCCGTGCCCTTGGCGGCCCAGTCGCGGGACGAGCCGGAGCCGTACTCCTTGCCGGCCAGGATCACCAGCGGGATGCCGGCGGCCTGGTAGTTCTGCGAGGCGTCGTAGATGAACGACACGGGGCCGTCCGCCTGCGTGAAGTCGCGGGTGAAGCCGCCCTCGGTGCCCGGCGCGATCTGGTTGCGCAGGCGGATGTTGGCGAACGTGCCGCGGATCATGACCTCGTGGTTGCCGCGGCGCGAGCCGTAGCTGTTGAAGTCACGGCGCTCGACGCCATGATCCGTGAGGTACTTGCCGGCCGGGGTGTCGGCCTTGATCGCACCGGCCGGGGAGATGTGGTCGGTGGTGACCGAGTCGCCGAGCTTGGCCAGCACGCGGGCGCCGGAGATGTCGGAGACCGGGGTGGTCTCCATCGTCATGCCCTCGAAGTAAGGGGGCTTGCGCACGTAGGTCGACTGCGGGTCCCACTCGAAGGTGTTGCCCGTCGGGATCGACAGCGCCTGCCACTGGGCGTCGCCCGCGAAGACGTCCTGGTAGGACTTGTTGAACATGTCCTCGCCGATGGCGTTGGCGACGACGTCGTTGACCTCGGCCTCGGTCGGCCAGATGTCCTGCAGGTAGACCGGCTTGCCCTCGGTGTCGATGCCGAGCGCGTCCTTGGTGATGTCCACCTTCATCGAACCGGCGAGGGCGTACGCGACGACCAGCGGCGGGGAGGCCAGGTAGTTCATCTTGACGTCGGGGTTGATTCGGCCCTCGAAGTTGCGGTTGCCGGAGAGCACCGAGGTGACGGCCAGGTCGTGGTCGTTGACCGCCTTGGAGACCTCCTCCGGCAGCGGGCCGGAGTTGCCGATGCAGGTGGTGCAGCCGTAACCGACGAGGTTGAAGCCGACCTTGTCGAGGTACGGGGTCAGACCGGCCTTGTCGAAGTAGTCCGTGACGACCTTCGAGCCCGGGGCGAGGGTGGTCTTGACCCACGGCTTGCGGGTCAGGCCCTTCTCGACCGCCTTCTTGGCCACGAGCGCGGCGGCGACCATGACGTACGGGTTCGAGGTGTTGGTGCAGGAGGTGATCGCGGCGACGGTGACGGCGCCGTGGTCGATCTCGTAGGTCGAGCCGTCGGGGGCGGTCACGGTGACCGGCTTCGACGGGGCGCCGTTCGGGGTGTTGGCCGGGGAGTCGGAGGCCGGGAAGGACTCCTTGCCCGCCTCGTCCACGTCGTCCACGTAGTTGCGGACGTCCTGGGCGAACTGCTCGGCGGCGTTCGCGAGGACGATGCGGTCCTGCGGGCGCTTCGGGCCGGCGATCGAGGGGACGACCGTCGAGAGGTCGAGCTCGAGCTTCTCGGAGAAGTCGGGCTCGGCGGCCGGGTCGAGCCAGAGGCCCTGCTCCTTGGCGTAGGCCTCGACGAGCGCGACCTGCTGCTCGGAACGGCCGGTCAGCTTCAGGTAGTTCAGGGTCTCGCCGTCGATCGGGAAGATCGCGGCGGTGGAGCCGAACTCCGGCGACATGTTGCCGATGGTGGCGCGGTTGGCGAGGGAGGTGGCGGCGACGCCCTCACCGTAGAACTCGACGAACTTGCCGACGACGCCATGCTTGCGCAGCATCTCGGTGATCGTGAGGACCAGGTCGGTGGCGGTGGTGCCGGGCTTGAGCTCACCGGTCAGCTTGAAGCCGACGACGCGCGGGATGAGCATGGAGACCGGCTGGCCGAGCATGGCGGCCTCGGCCTCGATGCCACCGACGCCCCAGCCGAGCACGCCGAGGCCGTTGACCATGGTGGTGTGCGAGTCGGTGCCGACGAGGGTGTCGGGGTACGCCTGGCCGCCTCGGACCATGACGGTACGGGCCAGGTGCTCGATGTTCACCTGGTGGACGATGCCGGTGCCGGGCGGGACGACCTTGAACTCGTCGAAGGCGGTCTGGCCCCAGCGCAGGAACTGGTAGCGCTCCTTGTTGCGGCCGTACTCCAGCTCGACGTTCTGGCCGAAGGCGTCCTTCGTGCCGAACTTGTCGGCGATGACGGAGTGGTCGATCACCAGCTCGGCCGGGGCCAGCGGGTTGATCTTCGCCGGGTCGCCGCCGAGTTCCTTGACGGCCTCGCGCATGGTGGCGAGGTCGACGACACAGGGAACGCCGGTGAAGTCCTGCATGATCACGCGGGCCGGCGTGAACTGGATCTCCTGGCTGGGCTGGGCCTGGGAGTCCCACTCGCCGAGCGCCCGGATGTGGTCGGCGGTGATGTTCGCGCCGTCCTCGGTGCGGAGCAGGTTCTCCAGCAGGACCTTGAGGCTGTAGGGGAGGCGCGCGGCGCCTTCGACCTTGTCCAGCCTGAAGATCTCGTAAGACTCGTCGCCCACGTGCAGCGTGCTGCGGGCGTCGAAGCTGTTCGCCGACACGACAGTCTCCTTCATCAATGTGCGCGTACTACCTCAATGCTGCCGCCACGGCTCCTCGCCGATCCGCTAAGGTAAGGCTTAGTTAGGTATGCCTTACCGACTGGCGGCGTGCGGTACGCCTTCGGCAGATATCTCGATGTCGAGATAACTCTAGTACATGACCGCTGGGAGGTCATGCCCGGACACCCGTGACCGCTCTCATGTGGTCGAGGCGTTTGCTCAGCGAACCCAGTCGTTTGGCCGTCCGCCTCAGCGGACCTCGTCGTGCCGGTGATCGCACTGGGGGTGCCGGGCGGCTGTACCCGCCGAGGTGGATCCGCCAAGGCCATCAGGCATGACCGGCCTTGATAGAACGTCCTCATGAGTTCGAACGACGACCGGATCGCGCAGGCCGAAGGCCGCTTCGGAGTCCGATTTCCCGAGGACTACCGAGACTTCGTGGCCAGGAAAGGAAGCATGGCCCGGTTCGTTCCCCCTGCGGACGACTTCCTGATGATCCATGCCGTCGCGGAGCTCATCGAAGTCAATGAGGCCGGCGACTTCCAGGAACGCTTCCCCGGAAGCGTCGTCATCGGCGGCGACGGAAGCCGCGAAATGCTCACCTACGACTTTCGGCAGGAACCCCCGCCCCTGGTCCTGCTCGACGTCTCCGCTCAGGACTGGTCGTCCGCCATCCACCAGGCGACTTCGCTCTCTGCCCTCCTCGAGCAGTTCCCCGAAACCGGATGGACATGGGACGACTCTGAACCCTCGCCCGCCTGACAGGCGTCCTCACGGAATTCGTGCCGGATCCCGGCGAGGCCGTCGGCTGTAGCGGGAGGTCCTCGTTCGGGCTCGCCCCGAGCGCACTGTGCGTCACGTAGTGCAAGCCTTGCGTTACAGGCGCACGTCGCATCCAGGAGGTGTCGAATGTCCTTCTCTTCCCGCGCCGCTCGCACGGCGGCAGCCGTAGTGCTGGTCTCGGGTGCCCTGCTGAGCAGCGCATCCCCGGTCGCCGCCCAGCCTTTCCCGAATCCCGGATCCGGCTCCCCGCAGATCCTGACACCCACCGACGACGGAGGCGCTGGTTGCAGTTTCTGGGACCCGCGCTGCCCTCAATTCGTCAGCTGGCTTCGGCAACTGCTCGACCTGGCAGTTCGCCCGTAAACATCCACAGTCCGAGAGTGGCCTCCACGACCCGATAATCCTTTGACGGGGGTGCGGCGAACCGGTTGGCTCGCGGGATGCGATCCGACCGACCCGACCGCATGGACAGCGGCGTATCCCTGGTGAGCTCGCTGCTCGCCGCCCAGTTCCCGCAGTGGGCGCAGCTGCCCGTCAAGGCGATCGACTCCGCGGGCACCTCCAACGACATGTACCGGCTCGGGGACGACATGGTCGTCCGGCTCCCCCGCACCGACGGCTCGGCGGACGACGTGGCGAAGGAGCACCGGTGGCTGCCGCGGCTCGCCCCGGCGCTGCCTGCCGCCGTCCCCGAACCCTTGGGCCAGGGCAGGCCGGCGGAGGCCTTCGCCCGGGCGTGGTCCGTCTACCGGTGGCTCGAGGGCGAGAACCCCGCCGTCGGGCGCATCCCGCAACCCGCCCCGCTCGCACGGGACCTGGCGGAGTTCGTCGTGGCGCTGCACCGGATCGATCCCGCGGGCGCGCCGGCCTCCTACCGGAGCGAACCCCTCGCTACGCGGGACTCCGTCACGCGCGGGGCGCTCGCGGATCTCACCGGGATCGTCGACACCCGCCCCGCGCTCGCCGTGTGGGAGGCGGCGCTTGCGGTGCCCGCCTGGGACGGCCCTCATGTGTGGATCCACGCGGACCTGCAGCCCGGGAACCTGCTGATCGACAGCCGTGGGCGGCTGAGTGCCGTCATCGACTTCGGCTGCCTGGGCCTGGGCGAACCCGCCGTCGACATGATCGCGGCGTGGTACGTGATCCCGGCCGAGGCGCGCGACATCTTCCGCGCGGCCGTCGGGGCCGACGACGCCACCTGGGCGCGGGGGCGCGGCTGGGCCCTCTCGGTCGCGCTGCTGGAGCTGCGGCACTACCGGGTGACGAACCCGCGCATGGCCGACATCGCGCGGCACGTCATCGCCGAAGTGCTGAGCTGAGGACCGGCCGCGCGGCGGGCGCGCAGGCGGCAGGGACTTGCGCCTTGCCGAGGTGAGGCCCTGCGCCTCGCGCACGTGACCTTGTCCGACGGCCCTGACGGCGGGCCGCCGAAGCCGCCGTCACGCGCGGAGGTACGTGAGCACCGCCAGCACACGCCGGTGTGTCGCGTCCGCCGGGGGCAGGTCGAGCTTGGCCAGGATGGAGCCGATGTGCTTGCCCACGGCCGCTTCGGAGACGACCAGTTGACGCGCGATGGCGTTGTTGGACCGGCCCTCCGCCACCAGCGCGAGCACTTCGCGCTCACGCGGTGTCAGCCGCTCCAGCGGGTCCCTGCGGCGGCGTATCAGCTGCCGTACGACCTCGGGGTCGACGACCGTGCCGCCGGCGGCGACCTCCTGCAGGGCGGCCTGGAACTCCTCGACCTGCCCGACCCGGTCCTTCAGGAGGTACCCCACGGCGGAGCCGTCCCCCGAGTCGAGCAGCTCCGAGGCATAGGTGCGCTGGACGTACTGACTGAGGACGAGCACCGGGAGGGACGGCCTGTCGGTACGGAGGCGGACGGCCGCCTGCATGCCCTCGTCCTGGAATCCGGGCGGCATCCGGACGTCGGTGACGACGATGTCCGGAGTGTGCTCCGCGACGGCGGCGACGAGGGCTTCGGCGTCACCGACCGCGGCCACGACCTCGTGGCCGAAGCGGTCCAGGAGGGCGATCAGCCCTTCCCGCAGCAGCACGCTGTCCTCTGCCAGCACTACGCGAAGCGCTCGGTCCACTCGCAAGGGATCTCCACACGAAGCAGGGTCGGCCCCCCGGGAGGGCTGGAGAGGGAAATTCTGCCATCGAGCACCGACACCCGGTCCGCGAGCCCGGTCAGCCCGCTGCCCTTGCCGGCTTCCGCGCCGCCGCTGCCGTCGTCGCGGATCTCCAGCGCCAGCCGCCCCGCCTCGTGCCTACCCGTCACTGCCGCACGGGTCGCCCCGCTGTGTTTGCCGATGTTCGCGAGCGCCTCGCAGACCACGAAGTACGCGGCCGCCTCGACCGCTTCGGGGAGCCGCCCGGACAGGTCGACGGTGACGTCGACGGGGACGGCGGACCGGTCGGCCGCGTCGGCGACTGCCGCGCCGAGACCGTAGTCGGCGAGCACCTTGGGGTGGATGCCCTGAATGAGTTCGCGCAGTTCCGCAAGGGCTCGGCCCGCCTCGTCGTGGGCCCTGGCGAGCTGGTCGGCGAGGGGACCGGGCGGGGCGTCGAGACGCGCCATGCCCAGCGTCATGGTAAGCGCGACCAGGCGCTGCTGCGCGCCGTCGTGGAGGTCGCGTTCGATACGCCGCCGCTCAGCCTCGAAGGCGTCCACCAACCGGACCCGGGAGCGCACGAGTTCGGTGAGCCGCTCCCCCGCTTCCGGCTCCACGGGGGCGATGAGGAGCCGGGTCAGTTCGAGCCGCGCCGCGGCCACCGCGCCGAGGACATAGCCGGCGACCGCGAGCGCGAGAAGCCCGAGGGCCGCGGCGCCGAACACCTCGAGCCAGGACGTTGCCGTCCAGAGCTTGATGACGCGGGCTTCCTGGCCGTCGCCGACCGTCGCCATCACGATGGGCGCGCTCATCAGGCCGAGCGGCACGCCGAGCGCCACCACCGCCACAAGCAGGTCCAGCGGCCACAGCAGGACGGCGAGGACGAGCGTGAACCCGAGCTCCCGCCAGGTCGCCTGCTCGCGGAGCCGGGTGCGCGCCCAGGCCGCAAGGCCCGGCGCGTCCGGCGGGTGGTGGGCGGTCGGCGCGGGTCTGCGGTCGACGAGCCCGAGCCGGCGGCGCTCGAGCGCTCCCACGGGCAGGCCGGAGAACGCGAGCAGCGCGAGCAGCGGCAGCCCGACCAGGGCGACCGCGAGGACACCGCCCACCGCCACGCCCAGCAGCAGCACCACCAGCACCGTGCAGCCGACCGGCGCGCTGCTGAGCAGGTAGCCGGCGGCCCGCCAGGGCCATGCGGAGAGCAGGTATCCGGCTCGCGGCAGGGCCTGCCACAGATGGAGTGGGCGCATGCCGATCACCGTAGAAGCCGGGGCGCGGCCGGCACCATCCGCCCTGACGGAGGGACGAGGGTATGGCTTGCCCCACCCCCTTCCCCGCCCCTCCCTGCGGTTGCCGGTACCGGGCGGCGCGCCGACCATCGAGGCAGGGTCCGCGCATGACCGGGTGTCACCCGAACGGCCCACCCTGACTCAGCTGCATCTCATATGTGAGATAGCCTTCCAGCCATGGCAGACGACTACCTCGCACGCATCGGCCAGCTCATCCGTGACGCCCGCCAGCATCGTGGCTGGACACAGACGCAGCTCGCCGACGCGCTCGGCACCAGCCAGAGCGCGGTGAACCGTATTGAGCGCGGCAATCAGAACATCAGTCTTGAGATGATCGCCCGCATCGGTGAAGCGCTGGACAGTGAGATCGTCTCTCTCGGCTACGCGGGCCCCATGCACCTGCGCGTGGTCGGCAGGCGTCGGCTCTCGGGCTCGATCGACGTCAAGACGAGCAAGAACGCCTGCGTGGCGCTGCTGTGCGGCTCACTGCTCAACAAGGGGCGTACGGTGCTGCGCCGCGTCGCCCGTATCGAAGAGGTCTACCGGCTGCTGGAGGTACTCAACTCCGTCGGCGTGCGCACCCGTTGGATCAACGAGGGCCGCGACCTCGAGATCGTGCCGCCGGCCGGGCTCGACATGGACGCGATGGACGTGGAGGCCGCCCGCCGGACCCGTTCCATCATCATGTTCCTCGGGCCCCTGCTGCACCGGATGGACAACTTCCGGCTGCCGTACGCCGGAGGCTGCGACCTCGGGACGCGGACCATCGAACCGCACATGATCGCGTTGCGCCGCTTCGGCCTGGACATCACCGCGACCGAGGGCATCTACCACGCCGTGGTGGACCGTTCCGTCTCGCCCACCCGCCCGATCGTGCTGACCGAGCGCGGCGACACCGTCACCGAGAACGCCCTGCTGGCAGCCGCCCGGCACGACGGCGTGACCGTCATCCGCAACGCGTCCTCCAACTACATGGTCCAGGACCTGTGCTTCTTCCTCGAGGCGCTCGGGGTCAAGGTCGAGGGTGTCGGCTCGACGACGCTGACCGTGCACGGCATGCCCAACATCGACGTGGACGTCGACTACTCCCCCTCCGAGGACCCGGTCGAGGCGATGAGCCTGCTCGCCGCGGCGGTCGTCACCGAGTCGGAGCTGACGATCCGCCGGGTGCCGATCGAGTTCCTCGAGATCGAGCTGTCGGTGCTCGAGGAGATGGGCCTCGACCACGACCGCACTCCCGAGTACGCCGCGGACAACGGCCGCACCCGGCTGGTGGACCTGACGGTCCGGCCCTCCAAACTCGAGGCCCCGATCGACAAGATCCACCCGATGCCGTTCCCCGGACTGAACATCGACAACGTGCCGTTCTTCGCGGCGATCGCCGCCGTCGCCCAGGGCCAGACCCTGATCCACGACTGGGTCTACGACAACCGCGCGATCTACCTGACGGACCTCAACCGCCTCGGCGGCCGTCTCCAGCTTCTCGACCCCCACCGCGTCCTGGTCGAGGGGCCGACGCGCTGGCGCGCCGCGGAGATGATGTGCCCGCCGGCCCTGCGCCCGGCGGTGGTCGTCCTCCTGGCGATGATGGCGGCGGAGGGCACCTCGGTCCTGCGCAACGTGTACGTCATCAACCGCGGTTACGAGGATCTGGCAGAGCGGCTGAACTCGGTGGGGGCACAGATCGAGATCTTCCGGGACATCTGAGGGGCAGGAGCCGCCGCCCCCTTCCCGGCCCGCTGTCCTGGCAAGCATCTGCTGCGGAACTCGCTGATCCCGGTGGTGACGTTCATCGGAACCGA
>NZ_JBEXRZ010000258.1:0-9666 GCF_040613325.1 Streptomyces sp. NPDC006283
TGCCGATCAGGTCGCGCGGGGAGCGCAGGAGGCTGGACCGGGTGACGTAGAAGCCGTTGTAGGCGGCCTTGTCGGAGCCGTAGTAGCTGATGACGGCCTTGACGGGCGCCTTGCGGGCGGCGAGCTTGACGACGGCTCCGTTGAAGGCGCCGCCGAAGTCGATCTGGCCGGAGGCGGCGGACTGGATGTCCTGCGGACCGCTGGTCGTGTTGCCCACCCACTCCAGCTTCAGATCCTCCAAATAGCCGAGCTCGGCGGCGAGTTCGGCCGGAGTGACCTGACCGGCCCAGCCCTGGTAGCGCAGCGTCGTGGTGTTCCGCGTGCCGCTTCCGCTCGCCGTGCCACAGCCGGCGACCGCCAGTGCGGAAAGGCCGGAGAGCGCAAGAAAGCCGCGTCGGGATATGTGGTGCACGTCGAATTCCTTCAATGGCTGCGCAAGGACCGCACAACGCGGAGGCGATGCAATCCGAGCAGGGGGCGGTAATTCGGGGGAATGGGAAAGGTGAACGGGCAGGAACGGTTGAACCGGAATCCTGCTCGGTGTCGTCGCGCCGCCGCGACGGCGTACCCGCCCCGCGCCCGGCCGAACGCCCGACGGCCCCGAGGGCAACGGGTGTCGGCCCTGTTCAGGGCTGCATGTGTACGGGGAGAGGAGTCAGCGGTGCGCGCTTCAGCGGCCGGCGGCACAGAGTGCGCTGGCGTGACGTCGCAGATCGACGTGCAGGCGCGATACGAGAATCTCGGCTTGACTCACGAAAGAGAGACTGGCAGTCAATTCCGGCCGCGTCAATATCCGATGGGCAACGTCTCGCATCGTGAATTGTTTCAGATTTCTTGCGCCGAACGGCGGGGGCGACACACACGGTCGGCGTGGTGACAACGGAGTCGGGAGGCAGGTCGCGCCAGGATGATCAGGACGTTCGCTGTTACTCCGTCCTTCACTCCGACCCTCTGGCGCGATCCTCCCCGCACGGCGATGCTGTCCGCCGACAGCGCTTACTACGTGCTCAACCAGCCGTCCTTCAGGAGAACTTGTGGGCCTTGGCAGAGCAAGACACACCGTCGTGCTGGTCGCGGCGCTCTCCGCACTCACGGCAGGGGCCACCGCCCCCGCAGTCGCCGATCCCCCACCCGTCCCGCCGCCGCGGAAGTCCGCCGAGATACTGCGACCCATCGCCCCGCCGCCCGCCAGCGACTCCGGCAGCGGCCAGGTCGCGGTCGCCGACCCTGACGGCATCGAGACCGCCAGAAGCTCACGGCCGATCGCCCCCGGCGTCCGGCTCACCTCGTACGACCGGCTCGAAGCCGACAAGTGGCTGCGTGTCGACACGCTCGCCGTCGACCTCGGCGGCAGCGGGATACAGGCCGACTACCTGTCGTCCGGCAAGGTCGCCGACCGACGCAGCGTTTCCGAACTCGCCGCCCACCACGACCCGGGCGAGGGCAGGCGCACCGTCGCCGCCGTCAACGCCGACTTCTTCGACATCAACCAGACCGGCGCCCCGCTGGGCCCGGGCATCAAGGACGGCGCCCTCACGCACTCACCCGCCCCCGGCGCAGGCCGCGCCGTGGGAATCGGACCCGACGGGGCGGGCCGCGTCCTGCAGTTGTACTTCGACGGCACACTCACCGTCCCCGGCGGGCAGCACGCTCTCGGCGCGTACAACGCCGCCAACGTCCCCGCGGGCGGCATCGGCGCCTACACCTCGGCCTGGGGCGAGGCCGACCGGGCCCTCACCGTCGACGCCGCGACCCCCGTCGCGGAGGCCGTCGTACGCGACGGCAAGGTCGTCACCGTGCTCGACCGGCCCGGTACCGGCCCCATTGAGGCCGGCGCCACCGTGCTCGTCGGCCGCGAGGCGGGGGCGGCCGTCCTCTCGGCGCTGCGGCCCGGCGATCCGGTCGAGATGGCGTACCGGCCGCGCACGGACGGAGGGCCGGTGCCGCGCACGGCCGTCGGCGGCCGCGAACTCCTCGTCGTCGACGGCGTCGCGCAGAACCACGACGGCACCGGCAACAACACCGCCGCGCCGCGCACCGCCGTCGGATTCTCCGCGGACGGCCGCGCGATGCAGATCATCACCGTCGACGGCCGGCAGGCCGACAGCGGCGGAGTCACCCTCACCGAGCTCGGCCTGATGATGGTGAAGGCCGGCGCGCACAACGCCCTCAACCTCGACGGCGGCGGCTCTTCGACGCTCGTCGCCCGCGAACCGGGCAGCGACACACTCCACGTGGAGAACAGCCCCTCCGACGGCAGCGAGCGCGAGGTTCCCAACGGCCTCGCCCTGACCGCTCCCGAGGGCAGCGGCAAGCTGCGCGGCTACTGGGTCGAGACCCAGGTCCCGGCGGCGGACGCGCCCACGGTTGACCCGGTCAAGGGAGGCCACCCGGAACGGGTGTTCCCCGGCCTGACCCGACGACTGACCGCCGCGGGCTACGACGAGACGTACGGTCCCGCCGCCGGTGACCCGCGCTGGCGCTCCCTGCGCCCCTTTGTCGGCAGTGTCGACCCCGACGGCGTCTTCCGGGCGCGGCGCAGCGGAACGACCGACATCCGTGCCGAACGCGCCGGCGCCCACGGCGGCATCCGGCTCACCGTCCTCGACGACCTGGCTCGCATCGAGCCGACCACTCGCCGCGTCTCACTCGCCGGCCCGGACGCCGCCGGCAGCTTCGGCATCCTGGGCCTCGACGCCCAGGGCAACAGCGCGCCGATCGAGCCCGGCGACGTACGACTCGACTACGATCACGCCCTGTTCGACATCCGCGACGACGGCAGAGGCTCGTTCACCGTCAGCGCGCGCACCGGAGGAAGCACGGCCGGCCGGATCACCGCGACCGCCGCGGGTGTGACCACGACCCTCGCCGTGAGCGTCGGCCTCGCCGAACAGGCGGTGACCGGATTCGACGACGCGGCGTCCTGGACCTTCAGCCAGGCCCGCGCGAGCGGCTCCGTCGCGGCGACCCCGGACGGACACGACGGCACCGGCCTCCAACTCACCTACGACTTCACACAGTCGACCGCGACCAGGGCCGCGTACGTCAACCCGCCGCAGCGGATCGCCGTCGACGGGCAGCCGCAGTCCTTCACGATCTGGATCAAGGGCGACGGCAACGGAGCCTGGCCCACCCTGCACCTCAAGGACGCCGCCGGGTCCGACCAGCTGCTGCGCGGGCCCTACATCACCTGGACCGGCTGGCAACAGGTGAAGTTCCTCGTGCCGCAAGGTGCTGCGACGCCGCTGTCCGTCCACCGGTTCTATCTCGCGGAGACCGCCGCGAACAGGCAGTACACCGGGCAGATCGTCATTGACAGCCTCGACGCGCAGGTGCCGCCCGCGGTCGACCTGCCGGAACCACCGGCCGTCGTCGACCCGCTCATCGACCCCGCGGCCACGACAGAGCGGCGGGACTGGCAATTCGCGGTGATGTCCGACGCGCAGTTCGTCGCCCGTGCCCCCGACAGCCCGATCGTCGCGCAGGCCCGGCGGACCCTGCGGGAGATCAGGGCGGCGCGGCCCGACTTCCTCGTGGTCAACGGCGACCTCGTCGACGAGGGCTCACCCGCCGACCTGGCGTTCGCACGGCGCGTGCTGACCGAGGAGCTGGGGGACGAACTGCCCTGGTACTACGTGCCCGGCAACCACGAGGTGATGGGCGGGGAGATCGACAACTTCGTCGCCGAATTCGGCCCCGCCCACCGCACGTTCGACCACCGCGGCACCCGATTCATCACCCTCGACACGTCCAGCCTGAGCCTCCGCGGAGGCGGCCTCGACCAGATCGTGCAACTCCGCGCACAGCTCGACGCGGCGGCCGGCGACCCCCGCGTCGGATCCGTCATGGTGATCGAGCACGTCCCGCCACGGGACCCCACCGTCCAGCAGGGCAGCCGGCTCGGCGACCGGAAGGAGGCGGCACTGCTCGAGGACTGGCTGGCGGAGTTCCGCCGCACGACGGGCAAGGGCGCGGGGATGATCGGCAGCCACGTCGGCGTCTTCCATGCCGCCCACGTGGACGGCGTGCCTTACCTCGTCAACGGCAACTCGGGCAAGACCCCTGCCGGGCCGGCCGACGAGGGCGGCTTCACCGGCTGGTCGCTCGTGGGCATCGACGGCATCTCGCACGCCGAGCAGGCGGCCGCCCGCCGGGCGCCGTGGGAGGCACGGCCCGACTGGATCTCCGTCCAGACCCGCACGCACGTCGACACGCTCCTGCTGGACGCGCCCGTCGTCCTGCGGCCGGGCGAGAGGGGCGATGCGCAGGCGACCGTCGTCCAGGGCACGCGACGCGTACCGGTGGCCTTCCCCGTCAGCGCCGACTGGACGGGCTCGCCGAACCTCCACATCGGCACGGCGGACTCCGCGCGGGGCCGCCACGTCGCGGCCTTCGACCCGGCCACGGGCCGCGTCACCGCGCTGCGCGCGGGCGCGTTCACCCTGGCGGTGACGGTCAACGGCACGACGACGGAGGTGCGCACGAGCGTGGTGACCGCCCGCGACCGGGCGGCGTGAGCCGGAACCGTCAGGGAAGGGGCGCGCTCCTTCCCTGACGGTTCCGGGGCCGCTTGCACGGAAGCGCCCCGGGCAGGGCAAGGGCCAGGGCACCGCCTTCGTCGTGCGGGATGCGCCCGCAGCGGGCAGCCTTGACCGTGAGCTGTGCGGAGGAGGTGGTCCCATGTCCGATCAGGTCGCCTCCGGCTCCGCACCACCGGACGGAGGGGGCGAGGGCTCTCACCCCCTCCTCTCGCTCGCACTCGCCGGGATGATGGACGACGTCCAGGCCCACTCGGGTGCCATCTACCTGCTGTCGGAGGTTCGGCAGGTGCTCGAGATGGCGGTCATGGCCGGCCTGCCGCGCGCCTTCGCGGCACCCTGGGAGCGCGTCGCGCTCACCGCGCCCCTCCCCGTCGCCGAGGCCGTCCGCGATCGGCGGCTCATCTGGGTTCCCGGGGAGGACGACATGGCCAGGCGGTACCCCCGCATCTCCGTCGTCCTGCCCTACCACTTCGCGCTCGCCGCGCTGCCCGTGGCCACGGCGGACAGGGTGTACGGCGCCGTCTTCGTCACGTGGCCCGGTTCGCACCCGCCGGAGATCTCGGCCGGGGAGCGGGCCCACCTGATCGCTGCCTGCGACCGCCTCGCGCTGCGGCTCCAGCGGGCGGCCGCGACGGGCCACGACGTCGTTCACGAGCCCGACTTCCTCGGCACAGCGGCGAGGGCGGGCACCCGCGGCGCCGTCGAGGCCGTGCAGATGGTGACCCGTGTCCCCGACGGCATGTGCGCTCTGGACGTCGACGGCCGGGTCACCTTCGCCAACGCGGCCATGGCGGAGCTGGTCGGTGCACAGGTGACCGAGCTGCTGGGCAGCACCCTGTGGACGACGCTGCCCTGGCTGAACGACCCGGCCATCGAGGACCGCTACCGCGCGGCCATGCTGAGCCAGCACAGCACGTCCTTCGTGGCGCTGCGCCCTCCGCAGGACTGGCTGCTGTTCCGGCTCCATCCCAGCAGGAGCGGCATCAGTGTCCAGGTCACCCCGGCCGACGCCACGGCGCAGGACACACCACTCGGGGCTCGGCGGGACGCGCCGCAGGACGTGCCGCCGGACGCGCCGGTGGTCGGGGGCCCCTGGGGCCGGCCCGTCCGCCTGGTGGCCATCTCCCAACTACTCGATCTGGCGAGCGCCCTGACGGAGGCCGTGGGTGTCTCCGACGTGGTCGAGCTGGTCGCCGACGAGATCATGCCCGCCGCCGGAAGCAGCGCTCTGGTCATGCTGGGGCCGGACGGCGGCCGGCTGCGGGTTCTTGGGCAGCGAGGCTACGACGATCCGAGGGTCGTCGACCGCTTCGACGGCATGCTGCTGACCGCCCGGACGCCCGGCGCGCATGCGCTGGCGACCGGCGTCCCGTCGTTCTTCGAGACGCGTGAGCAACTGGAGCGCCTGTACCCGGCGCGTGTC
Organism: Streptomyces sp. NPDC006283; assembly: GCF_040613325.1. Taxonomy (NCBI): domain Bacteria; kingdom Bacillati; phylum Actinomycetota; class Actinomycetes; order Kitasatosporales; family Streptomycetaceae; genus Streptomyces; species Streptomyces sp. NPDC006283. The sequence goes on from NZ_JBEXRZ010000258.1 coordinate 5,965, forward strand.
GCCACCCCGGACGGCATGGCCGCATGGGCGTATCTGCCGCTGATCGCCTCCGGGCGCCCCGTCGGCACCTGCGTCCTCGGCTACGCGCAGCCGCACAGGTTCAGCACCGACGAGCGGGCCGTGCTCACCGGTCTCGGCGGGCTGATCGCGCAGGCACTGGAGCGGGCCCGCCTCTACGACACGAAGCACCGTCTCGCCCACGGCCTCCAGTCCGCGCTGCTGCCGCACTCGCTGCCGAGGCTGCCCGGGCTCGAGGTCGCCGCACGCTATCTGCCGGGAACGCACGGCATGGACATCGGCGGCGACTTCTACGACCTGATGCGCGGCAGCGCCGAAGGAGACCTGTTCCGCGGGGCGGTGCACGCCGAGGCGGCCGCCGTCATCGGCGACGTACAGGGCCACAACGTCGCCGCCGCCGGCCTGATGGGGCAGGTACGCACCGCGGTGCGGGCGTACACCGCGGTCGGGCAGCCGCCCGGCAGGGTTCTGTCGAGTACCAACCGGCTGCTCATCGATCTCGACGCCGAACTGCTGGCCAGCTGTGTCTATCTGCATCTGGACCTGCCCCACCACCGTGTGCTGCTCGCCCGAGCGGGCCACCCGCAACCACTACTGCGCGATCCGGACGGCCGGGTCCACGTCCTCGACCTCACGGGCGGCCCCCTGCTGGGAATCGATCGGTCGTCGTTCTACCCGACCACCGGGATTCCGCTGCTGCCCGGGTCCGTGCTGGTGCTGTACACCGACGGGCTGATCGAGACGCCCGGCGCCGACATCGACGACGCCCTGGCCGAGCTGGCCGGACGGCTTGAGAGGGGAGCCGACCAGCCGCTGGAAGCGTTGGCGGACAGCCTGATCGGCGACCGTACCGAGGCGCCCACCCGCGGCGACGACATCGCGCTGCTGCTGCTCCGTCCCCCGCGATGACGGTTTCCCGCGGCGCGAGACGCGAGGCGCCGCCCTTGCGCAGCCGGGAGGCGCCGTCGGATATCGAGCCCCAGCCCGCGCGCCGCCCCCGCTCGCGGTCTGCGCGGCGCCGTCAGCCCTCGAGCCCCAGCCCGCGCGCCGCCCCCGGCTCGCGGTCTGCGAGGGGGGCGAAGTGCCGGGACACCTCGGCGTCGGTGACGTCCGAGAGGGCGGTCGGCGACCAGCGCGGACTGCGGTCCTTGTCGACGACCTGCGCGCGGATGCCCTCGACCAGGTCGTGCGAGGAGAGCGCCGCGCACGAGACGCGGAACTCCTGCTCCAGGACCGCCTCGAGCTTTCCCAGCGCCCTGGCGCGGCGGATCGCGGCGAGCGTCACCTTCACGGCGGTGGGGGAGCGCATGAGGATCGTCTCCGCGGCCGCCTTGGCGGCGGTCTCTCCGCAGGAGGACAGCCGGCCGACGATCTCCTCGGCCGTGTCGGCGGCGTAGCAGTGGTCGATCCAGTCGCGGTGTGCGGCCAGCTCCGCCTCGGGCGCCGCGGCCTCGTGGCGCCGTACCGCCTCGGCCGCGTGCACCGTGGCCAGGGACGCGGTGAAGTCGGCAAGCCGGTCGGAGGGCACGAAGTGGTCCGCGAGCGACAGCAGCAGAGCGTCGCCCGCACCGACCGCGTCGCCCGTCAGCGCAAGGTGCGTGCCCAGTTCACCGGGTGCCTGTGCCAGCAGGTGTGTGCCGCCGACGTCGGGGACGAAGCCGATCCCGGTCTCCGGCATGGCGACGGCGGATCGTTCCGTGACGATCCGCACGCTGCCGTGGGCGGACACACCGACGCCGCCGCCCATCACGATGCCGTCCATCAGTGCCACATACGGCTTCGTGCAGCGCGCGATACGTGCGTTGAGCCGGTATTCGTCCCGCCAGAAGTCCACCGACGCGCGCCCGCCGCCGCGGGCGTCGTCGTGGATGGCGCGGATGTCGCCGCCGGCGCACAGCCCGCGCTCGCCCGCGCCGGCGATGACCACGACGTCGATCGCCTCGTCACCTTCCCAGGCGTCGAGTGCGGCGTGGACGGCGCGCACCATCGGGTGCGTGAGAGCGTTGATGGCGCGGGGGCGATTGAGCGTGATGTACCCGGCGCGGCCCTCGGTGCGCAGGAGTACGGAGTCGTCGCCCAGCGCACCTGAGTTCTCGTGCGGCAGGTCCGGGTCGCCGAGGGCCATCGATTCGTCCTTCCGGTCAGGATCTTCCGGGTCCATCCTCGCTCACCCGCGAAGATGCGCAGCACGCCCCCTTCCCGGTCGGTCCGACCAGTCGGTATGTTCACTGGGGCCGGGTGGCGGGGCGGGACGAGGCGACGGAGGTTTGCCGGACATGGCGGAGCAACCCATCACGATCCAAGGCCACTGCGACGAGCGGTTCTCGGCGGTCCGTGCCGCCTTCGAGGAGAACTTCCGGGAGCGGGGAGAGCTGGGTGCCGCCGTGACCGTCCTGGTCGACGGCGAGAAGGCCGTCGACCTGTGGGGCGGCTGGGCCGACGGCACCCGGACCCGCCCCTGGGAGAGGGACACGCTGGTGAACGTGTGGTCCACGACCAAGGGTCCGACCGCGCTCTGCGCCCACTTGCTCGCCGACCGCGGTCTCCTCGACCTGGACGCGCCGGTCGCCCGCTACTGGCCCGAGTTCGCGGCGGCCGGCAAGGAGGGCGTCCTCGTGCGCCATCTGCTGTCCCATCGGGCGGGTCTCGCAGGATTGCGTGAGCCGCACTCGCTCGAGGAGTTCTACGACTGGGAGCTGACCTGCGCACGGCTTGCGGCCACAGAACCGTGGTGGGAGCCGGGCACACGCTCCGGCTACCACGCCATGACGTACGGGCACCTCGTCGGCGAGTTGCTGCGCAGGATCACCGGCCTCATGCCGGGCGAGTTCCTGCGGCAGGAGATCACCGGGCCGCTCGGGATCGACTTCACCATCGGCCTGCCGCGGGAGGAGGACCGGCGGGTGGCCGAACTGGTGCCTCCGTCGGCCGGCGAGCGCGGCGAACAGGCGGCACTCTTCGCCCAGTTGGAGCCCGTCGCGATCGCCGCCCTGGCCAATCCGGCCGTCGGGGCGGGGATCGCGAACTCGGTGGGCTGGCGAGCCGCTCAGATTCCCGCCGCGAACGGCCACGGCACGGCCCGCGCCGTTGCCGCGCTGTACGGAATCCTCGCGGGTCGCGGCAGGATCGGCGGCCACCGCGTCCTGACTCCGGAGGCGGCGGAGCGCGTGCGTGAGGGTCAGGGAGCCTGCCGTGACCTGGTGCTGGGGGCGGGCTTCGAGCGCGAGACCGAGGTCGGCCTCGGACTCTGGCTGAGTGGCAAGAACGGTTCGTACGGGCCCAATCCGAGGGCGTTCGGCCACGACGGCTTCGGCGGCTCGTGCGGTCTCGCCGATCCCGAGTCGGGGATCGCCATGGGGTACGTCATGAACCGCATGGGCCCGCACATCGCGGACGACCCGCGCAAAATGGCCCTCATCGACGCCGTGTACGCCGGCCGATAGCCCACACGGCCACGGCCCGTCCGGCACCCACCACGGCACGGCCCTTCCGGATTCTTGCAACACGTTCTACTGTGTGCGCCGCCGCGCAGGGACGGACCGTGAGACGCCTGGAGGGGCCGTGCACCTTCAATACACACCGCAGCAGGTGCGGTTCGCGAACATCCTCGGGCCGTGCGCGGACTCGCCGCTCGCCGAGTTCTTCGCCCTGCCGGTGATGCCCACCGTCTTCGGCTACGACCCG
>NZ_JBEXRZ010000259.1:0-9600 GCF_040613325.1 Streptomyces sp. NPDC006283
AGCATGAAGCGTGCGCGGACCGACTACGGGCCGACGTTTGTTGAAGATCTTACTTTCGATGCCCCTCCGGAAAACCCCAGCTCAGACCCCCATGCTGCTCGCGATGGCGGACGCCCTCGAGGTCCGTACGAGCGAGATCGTCGAGGCCAACGCAGAAGACATCGCCCGCGCACGTGAGGCCGGGACGAGCGAGGCGATCATCGACCGGCTCACCCTCACCCCCGAGCGGGTGCGGGCCATCGCCGCCGATGTGCGCCATGTGGCCGCACTGCCCGACCCGATCGGCGAGGTCATGCGCGGCTCGACCCTCCCCAACGGCATCGACCTCCGCCAGGTGCGGGTGCCGCTCGGTGTCGTCGGCATCATCTACGAGGCCCGGCCGAACGTCACGGTGGACGCCGCCGCGCTCTGCCTGAAGTCCGGCAACGCCGTGCTGCTGCGCGGCTCGTCGTCCGCGTACTCCTCGAACACCGCGCTCGTGCGGGTGCTGCGGGACGCCGTCGGCGGCTCCGGACTGCCGGCCGACGCGGTGCAGCTGGTGCCGGGCGAGAGCCGTGACTCGGTGCGGGAGCTGATGAGGGCCCGTGGCATGGTCGACGTGCTGATTCCGCGCGGCGGAGCCTCGCTGATCCGCACGGTCGTCGAGGAGTCCACCGTCCCCGTCATCGAGACCGGCACCGGCAACTGCCATGTGTACGTGGATTCCGAGACCGACATCGACATGGCCATCGAGATCCTGATCAACTCCAAGGCGCAGCGGCCGAGCGTCTGCAACGCCGCAGAGACCCTCCTCGTCCACAAGGACGTCGCCGAAGCCTTCCTGCCCCGCGCGCTGGACGCTCTCGCCGACGCCGGAGTGACCGTGCACGGCGACGAACGCGTGGTCGAGTACACGGACGCGACCAAGGCCACGATCGTGCCGGCGACCACGGAGGACTGGGAGACGGAGTACCTCTCGTACGACATCGCCGCAGCCGTCGTCGAGTCTCTGGAGGCGGCCGTCGCCCACATCAGGCTCTGGTCGTCCGGCCACACCGAGGCGATCGTCACCACCTCACAGGCCGCCGCCCGCCGATTCACCCAGTTGGTGGATTCCACGACGGTGGCTGTGAACGCGTCCACGCGTTTCACGGACGGCGGCCAGTTCGGCTTCGGCGCGGAGATCGGAATCTCCACCCAGAAGCTGCACGCACGCGGCCCCATGGGGCTTCCCGAGCTGACGTCGACGAAGTACATCGTGACCGGCGACGGTCACACCCGGTGAACGTCAGCGGGGCGCTGCCCCGGGTCACCCGGGCGGGGAGAATTTGCACTCTCCCTGCCCAAACCGAGCCCTCCGGTCTACTCTGAAGGCGTGCCGGACGACGTGGGGGGTAGGCCGTTCCCGGACGGCTGGGAGCCCGACGACGACCGCGGGGGCGCGGACGAGGACTTCGCCACCGTGGTGTTCGACGAGGACTTCGTACGGGCCGCCAAGATCCATGAACCGACCGCCGTCGAGCGGCTGCTGGCGGCCGCCCAGGCCCGCGCGGACGAGGCCGCCCGCTCCGGCCCGCGCGGCCACGCTGCGGACGACGACCTCTACGACGGGGTGCACGGCGGCGGACACCCCAGAAGCCACGGCTACGACGACGAGGACGACGACCTCGGCTCCGACGGCGAGTGGGCGGGCCCCTACGGACGGCACGGCGGCGCGCTGCGCCCTTACCGCGGCACCGCCCGCTGGCACCGGCCGGTGGCCTGGATCCTGGCCCTGGTCATGGGCATCGGGATGGTCGCCCTCGCCTTCACGGCCGTCTACCGCGGCGCCTCCAACGGCAACCGCCAGGAACCGGGGCCGCAGCCGGCGAGGACCGGCGTGGACGCCCCGCCGACGGGTGCCACGGTCAGCGGCCCGGGCGACGGCGCTCCTGCTCCCCTCGAGCGCTCCGCGCCCCGCGTCTCGGCGGTCCCGCGCACTCCCTGAGGTGTCGCGTCCCGGCGGTCGGGCGCACTCCTTGAGACGTCGCGATTCCGCCATGCGCCGCACCCCTGAAGCCCCGTGCCGGCCCGGACCGCACGCCGCTTCCGTACCCACCATGCGTTCGCTCCGCAAGTCGGTGAGACCTGGTCAGAAGTTGTCGTGCAGCAGCAGCGTTTACCGTGCCCCTGCCAGACCTACCCTGAAAGTATGGCTGGGCGTGGAGACCCGCCCGAGGGGACTCCCGAGGGGCTCCCCGGCGGTGGAGAGGACGAATACGGATCCGTCGTCTTCGACGAGTCTTTCGTCCGGGCTGCCCGCGTACAGGAATTCTCCGCCGTGGAACGGATGGGCGAGCACGCGCCCGCCGTGCGCAGCCTCCCCGTCTGGAAGGGCAGGCGGGCGCCCCGGCAGGTCCTGCTGCTCGTCCTGCTCGTCGTGGTCGCCTTCGGCACCGCGATCTACCTGGGTGTCCGGCATCCCTACCAGCCGGTCACGGTCCGGCAGGCGGAGCAGCTGCGTATCACCCTGGTCCCGCTCGCACCGCACGGACGGGTGCCCGGCGGCACGCCCGCCGAGCTTTACGCGCACAGCGCGGCCGACCAGTTCCGCGTCGGCGCCGCCGGAATCACCATGCCCGCTGTCCGCCGTACCGATCACTTCTCGGAGGGGCAGGTGATGACCGCGCTCGCCACCACCAAGGACTACCTGGTCAAGTCGTCACTCGACCCCGACGTCCTCACCGGAGGCGCGGTCCAGCCCGTACGGACGCTGCTCGACCCGGACCAGCTGCCGCAGTTCGACCGCAGCGTCGCCGTGCCGGCCTCCGACGGCCGCCACGCCGCCACGGGCTGGCTGGTGCGCTTCGACCCGGCGAAGGTAGCGCTGGCCGATCCCCACGTCAGGGTGCAGGGCACCCTGGTCGTCGCGGAGACAGGGGCCGGCACCCTCGAGATCACGTCGGACCACGCCTTCGTCTACGCCCTGCGCCCGGCGGCGGTGAGCAGTCCGCGTGCGGACGAGGCCTCGCTGTTCACCGTCCGCCGCGAGCTGCACTTCCGCTTCGACCGTGACGACCTGCAGCACCACCGCCTGGAGGTGCGGATCAGCTACCTCCAGGCCGGGCCCCAGTCCTGCTCGTCCGACGCCTCAGGCACGCTCCGCCCGCTGCTGGCCGGAGAGCGGGCCGCCTCGGACGGGCCGGCCGGCACCGACCCGTACGCGACGGGCCCGGCCACCGCGGCACTGTGCGGGGTCCTCGCCCCTCGGGCTCAGCCCTCGCCCTGACCCCTTCCGCCCGACGACCCTGTGCCCGTGCTTCCGCCGGGAGCGGCGCCGTTGCCCATGAACTTGTCGCGGAGTTTGCCGCCGAGGTCACCGGCGCCGCCCGCTATGTCGCCGACCAGCTTCATCAGCGGGTCCTTGCTCGTACGCACCGACTCGGCATAGTGCGAGGCCGAGTCGCGGAACGAGTCGGTCACCGAGGTGTCCTTGTCCTCGTGGCGGCGGGGGTAGTGGCCGTCCATGATCCGCTGGTAGTCACGGCTCTCGGCCCACAGCTTCAGCTCTGCCGCACGAACCGTCGTGAACGGGTGCGAGCGCGGGAGCACGTTCAGAATCTTCAGGACCGAGTCCCGCAGGTCGCCCCCGGCCTCGTACTCCTCGGCCTGCTTGAGGAACGCGTCCACATTCATCTCGTGCAGGTGGTTGCCGCCGGCGATCTTCATCAGGCCGCGCATCGAGGCCCGCAGATCCTGGCCCACCAGCAGGCCGGCGCGGTCCGCGGACAGCTCCGACTTGCGGAACCACTCGCGCAGCGCTGTGACGATCGCCATGATCGCCACATTGCCCAGCGGGATCCAGGCGACCTTCAGCGCCAGGCTGGTGAGGAAGAGCAGGATCGTGCGGTAGACGGAGTGGCCCGACAGGGCGTGGCCGACCTCATGGCCGACGACCGCCCGCATCTCCTCCTCGTCGAGCAGCTCCACGAGCCCGGTGGTGAGGACGATGATCGGCTCGTCCAGGCCGATGCACATGGCGTTGGGACGCGGGTCCTGCGTCACATACATCGCGGGGACCTTCTTCAGGTCCAGGATGTAGCAGGCGTCGCGCAGCATGTCGTGCAGATGCGCGAACTGCTCGTCGCTCACCCGAACCGAGTCGGAGAGGAAAAGCAGTCGCAGGCTGCGCTCGGGCAGCAGCGCGCTGAGCGCCTTGAAAACGGTGTCGAAGCCGCTGAGCTTGCGCAGCGCGACGAGTGCCGAGCGGTCCGCGGGATGTTCGTACGCCCGGGAGGAGATGTCCGGGAAGCGCTTGCGCTGCCTGCTCGGTACCTGCTCGTGGTTGTCGGTCATGGTGCCCCCTGTGTGGTGCGAGTCCTCGCTCGTCCCCCTGACGGCCCCCAGCGTAGGGGCTGGGGACGCGGCACGGTGTGGGCTGTGGACAACTGTGAAAGCCCTGTCGACGGCGCCTGCGGGAAGCACAACGACTGAGTCGGCGTGAGCGTGCCCGCGCCGCCCGCATACGATGTGCGCGACGTCTCTCCGCTCCGACTCCCGAATAGGTCCTGCTGAAGATGAGCCTCACCAGCGCCGCCGCCAACCTGGTCACCCTCGCCGAGGGCGCCGAGCACGGCGGCAACCACGAAAGCCTCAACCCGTACGTCACCGGTGGCGGCGCCCTGCTCGCGCTGCTCCTGCTGCTGTGGATCACCACCCGCTTCAACCGCGACCGCTGAGTCCAGGCCGGCAGCCGGTGCCAGTAGGCTCTGCACGCATGGGAGAGCAGAAAGTGGCCACGGGCCCCGGCGCCGGCTCCGGATCGGGCAGACGCCGGCTTGGTGTGATGGGCGGGACGTTCGACCCGATCCACCACGGGCACCTGGTTGCCGCGAGCGAGGTGGCCGCACTCTTCCACCTCGACGAGGTGGTGTTCGTACCGACCGGGCAGCCGTGGCAGAAGAGCCACAAGAACGTGTCACCGGCCGAGGACCGCTATCTGATGACGGTCATCGCGACGGCGTCCAACCCGCAGTTCTCGGTGAGCCGGATCGACATCGACCGCGGCGGGCCGACGTACACGATCGACACGCTGCGGGACCTGCGTGCCCTCAACGACGACTCGGACCTGTTCTTCATCACGGGTGCCGACGCGCTCTCCCAGATCCTCGGCTGGCGCAACGCCGCCGAGCTGTTCTCCCTCGCCCACTTCATCGGCGTGACCCGCCCGGGCCACGATCTGACGGACGACGGGCTGCCCGAGGGCGGTGTGTCGCTCGTGGAGGTCCCGGCGCTGGCGATCTCGTCGACCGACTGCCGGGAGAGAGTCGCCGAGGGGGACCCGGTCTGGTACCTCGTGCCGGACGGTGTGGTGCGCTACATCGACAAGCGCCAGTTGTACCGCGGCGAGTGAGCCACGGAGAGGGGCAGCGGTGAACGACCAGCAGAACCCGTACGACCCGTACTACCAGCCGCAGATCGTCGGCTACGACGAGTACGGGCAGCCGGTCTATCAGCAGCCCCAGCAGTACGACCCTTACGCTCAGCAGCAGGACGGCCACTCCCGGCAGCCGGGGGGACAGGCGCCCCAGGACGGCCGGCCCCCGCACGGCGGAGGCGGCTACGGAGCCGACCACGGTTACGGCTCCGCGCAGACCTACGGCTCGGACCAGGGCTACGGCCAGGCGCAGAACGCGCAGGACTACGGCCGCAACCAGGGCTACGGGTACGACCCGTACGCCCCGCAGCAGCCCCAGGGCCCCGCCGGTCCGGCCCAGTACGACCCGTACGCCCAGCAGCGGTACCCGGCACAGCCGCAGGCCGGCGGCTACGGAAGCGAGGGCCGCGGCGGGCAGGACGCGTACGGCTACGACACCGGCACACAGCCGGCCGTCGACACCACCGCTCAGTGGAGCATCCCCCAGCAGCAGACGCAGGGGGCGGCGGAGCAACGGCCGGCGGCGTCCGCGCAGGCGGCGCACGAGAACGCCGCTGTTCCGGAGCAGCGCCGACCCGAGGACGGGCAGGGGCGGCCCTACCAGACCGAGCAGTTCTCATTCATCGAGGAGCCCGACGAGGACTCCGAGGACGTCATCGACTGGCTGAAGTTCACCGAGAGCCGCTCCGAGCGCCGCGAGGAGGCGAAACGCCGCGGCCGCAACCGCGTCGTCGCGCTTGTCGTCACCCTGGCCCTCGTACTCGTCGGCGGCGTCGGCTACCTCTGGTACGCCGGCAAACTGCCGGGTCTGTCCGATTCCGAGGCCAAGAGCGAGACGGCGACCGGACCGCAGAAGCGCGACGTCATCGTGCTGCACCTGCACAACACCAAGAAGAAGGGCACTTCCACGGCCCTCCTGGTCGACAATGCCACCACCGGGCAGGGCACCACCGTCCTGCTCCCCAACAACCTCTCCGTCGCCAACGACGACGGCACCGCCACCACCCTCGGCACATCCGTCGAGGACGACGGATCGACCGGTACGCGCGAGGCGATCGGCACCCTGCTCGGCGCCAAGATCTCGGGCACCTGGCGGCTCGACACCCCGTACCTGGAGAACCTGGTCGAGCTGGTCGGCACGATCGACCTGACCACCGACGCCGAGGTCCCCGGGGAGAAGAAGGGCGACGCCCCTCTGGTGAAGAAGGGCGAGAACCAGACACTGAACGGACGGGCGGCCGTCGCGTACGCCACCCACCGCGGGGCCGGCGAGGCCGAGGAGAAGCAGCTGCTGCGCTTCGGCCAGGTCATGCAGGCGGTGCTCAAGAAGCTGCCGGACGATCCGAAGTCGGCCACCGTCATCGTGGAGACGCTGGCTCAGATCCTCGATCCCTCGCTGAACGAGCGGGACCTCGGAAGCTCCCTCGCCAAGCTCGCCGAGCATGCCAAGGGCGGCGACTACAAGACGGCTGTGCTCCCTGTGCAGAAGGACGGCACGCTCACCGACCAGGCCGCGAACAGTGTGGTCAAGGACGTCCTGGGCGGATCCGTCAGCGCTCCGGAGCAGGGTGCCGCGGTCCGTGTGGGAGTCAGGAACGGCAGCGGGAACGACGCCGCCACCGAGAAGGCCAGGGTCCTGCTCGTCAACGGCGGCTACTCCGTCATCGACAGCGGCAAGGTCGACACCGCCGCGACCACTCAGGTCACCTACGGTGACGAGGCGCAGAGGGCGAAGGCGGAGGAGGTCGCCAAGACGCTCGGCCTGCCGGCGAGTGCCGTCAAGAAGGGCAAGGCCGCCACGAACGCCGATGTCTCGGTCGTCCTCGGCTCCGATTTCAAGATCGAAGAACCGGAGTGAGCCGGGCGCCGACGGGGCCATGACCATCGCTGCGTGGACTGTCGGCGGTCCGTGAGACCCTTGAAGGGTTCCCTACCGCCGACGAAAGCCTGCCTGTGACCGCCACGGATCGCTCCATCGAGCTCGTCAACGCCGCCGCCCAGGCGGCGGCCGACCGGCTCGCGCACGACATCATCGCGTACGACGTCAGCGATGTGCTCTCCATCACCGACGCCTTCCTGCTTGCCTCCGCTCCCAACGACCGTCAGGTCAAGTCGATCGTCGACGAGATCGAGGAGCGGCTGAACAAGGAGCTCGGCGCCAAGCCGGTGCGCCGGGAGGGCGACCGCGATGCCCGCTGGATCCTGCTCGACTACGTCGACATCGTGGTGCACGTCCAGCACAGCGAGGAGCGTGTCTTCTACGCCCTCGAGCGGCTCTGGAAGGACTGCCCCGAGCTCTCCCTGCCGGAGGACGCCCGCAAGACCCGCGGCAAGGCGGAGGAGCACGCCAGGCTCACCGGCGGTGACACGGAAGGGGACCTGAGCTGAACGGCACGAGCGGCGGTGGCGCCACCGGCGGCACCGCGACGTCGAAGCGGGCGCGCGGACGGCGCATCGTCCTGTGGCGCCACGGCCAGACCGCGTGGAACCTGGAGCGCCGTTTCCAGGGCTCGACGGACATCGAGCTGACCGAGGCCGGCGTGGCGCAGGCGCGCCGCGCCGCCCGGCTGCTCGCTTCGCTGAACCCGGACGCGATCGTCGCCTCCGACCTGAAGAGGGCGGCAGCGACGGCCGGCGAGCTCTCCGGCGTCACGGGGCTCGACATCTCGTACGACGCCGCCCTGCGCGAGACCTACGCGGGCGCCTGGCAGGGCCTGACCCACGACGAGATCGTCGAGAAGTACGGCGAGCAGTACGCGGCCTGGAAGCGCGGTGAGCCCGTCCGGCGCGGCGGTGGTGAGCTGGAGACCGAGGTCGCCGACCGGGCCGCTCCCGTGGTGCTGCACCACGCGGAGAAGCTGCCCGACGACGGCACGCTCGTCGTCGTCAGCCACGGCGGCACCATCCGTACGACCATCGGCCGGCTACTGGGGCTCGAGGCCCACCACTGGGAGAGCCTCGGCGGGCTCACGAACTGCTGCTGGTCGGTGCTGGGCGAGGGCGCGCGGGGCTGGCGTCTGCTCGAGCACAACGCGGGCACCCTCCCGGAGCCCGTGCTCGGCGACGACACCTGAGCCGGGTCCGGGGCGCGCGGGGCGGGGTTTGAAGTGCCCCCGGCGTACACCGCTCCCGCGGGGCCGGGCCCGGATTTCACTTTCCGGCAGGTCGCAGGCTAAAGTTCTTCTTGTTCGCAGCGCGGAGCGCGAAGAACACGCGGGGCTATAGCTCAGTTGGTAGAGCGCCTGCATGGCATGCAGGAGGTCAGGAGTTCAATTCTCCTTAGCTCCACAGTCGGATCCCGTCCCCATCAGGGGGCGGGATCTTTTCTTGTCCCCGGGGCCCGCCTTCCGGCGGACGTGGCCGATCTCGTACCCGAACGCCGCTGACCACGGTGCCCGGCCGTGGCAGAATCGGACGGCCGGAGGGGACACCGGCGGTACGGGAGGGAGCGCACGATGTCCGCCAGCGGCGAGGAAGCCGGGGAGGCTGCCGATGACCTGCTTGCCACGGCGGAGGCCTGTGCTCGCCTCAGCTGTCCTTCCTGCGGTTCTGTCCATGTCGCACAGGTCCTCGGTGACAACGGCGGCGTTTCCTACGTGTGCACGGCCTGCGGCCACAGCTGGAGCTGAGTGATGGGTGCCCACAGGCGGAAATGCGACTGGTGCGGCAGCGGTACGCCCATCGTCAGGGACATGGATCCGGTCAATCCCGAGTACCAGTACTGGTGCGAGGAGTGTGCGCGGGCGCTGATCATAAAAGGCGACCCCATCGAGACGTACCGCGAGCTCGAGGGGGAGCCGATCTACGGCAGGCTCCTGGACGAGCACTGCACCCTGAAGCGCTTCTACTCGTTCGCAACGGCCTGAACCGTCCGCCCGGATCGCCCTGGTTGTCCCATTCGTGCAGCCGTGCGGGAAGGGGGCATTCCCGTGTGGATCGGGCGGTCGCGCAAACGATTTGGAGATGCGCCGACGAGGGCGTTAATGTTCTCTACGTCGCCGCGGGGGAAACCCGGAAGCGCGGAGCACGGCAAGGGGCTATAGCTCAGTTGGTAGAGCGCCTGCATGGCATGCAGGAGGTCAGGAGTTCAATTCTCCTTAGCTCCACAGAAGAAGCAGTGAGGCGGGCCACCCGGGACCGTGGACTGAGCGCTTCGCGTAGTGCTGGCAGAGGACAGCGTGCTGCTGCGGGAAGGGCTGATCGCC
>NZ_JBEXRZ010000260.1:0-9597 GCF_040613325.1 Streptomyces sp. NPDC006283
ACCTGGCCCATCTCCCCAGGTGTCACACACCATCAACGCGCCTGCCAACACAAAGACACGCCGTTCGCGAATACACCTGACCAAGCCCTACTAGTGTCCTGCGCCGGAGATCCGTCGTTAGTACTGCAACGGTCTTTGCCGTGACGGTTGGGCAGTTTCTGGTGGTGTGTGGCCGCGTCGTTTGTAGTGGCTGGTGCGGGCTTGGTGTTGTCTGCGGCGGCGCCAGTTGGACCAGTGCAGGACGTGGTCGATGCTCGAGCGGGGACGGGTGAGCCGACTGATCAGCCGTCGGAGTTCGGGCAGGGTGAGGGGTACGAGTTGGGAGGATCCGTTTCTGCTTTCCCGGTGTCCAGCTCGCGGGCCCGCAGGACGGTGAGGCAGGCGTGGGTGGCCATGGCCAGGGTGATGTGCCGGCGCCAGCCGTCGTAGCGGCGGACCTGGTAGTCGTCCAGACCGCATTCCTGCTTGGCGGTCTGGAAGCATTCCTCGATCGCCCAGCGGCTGCCGGCAATGTGGATCAGCTGGTCGAGTGTGGTTCCGGTGGGGCAGTAGGCGATGTAGTAGGAGATCTCCTCGGGCCGGCGGACGCTGCGGCGGGCGATGACCCAGTGCTGTCGGTCGGGCCGGTGCCAGGGCCGGACTTCGACGCGGGCCCAGTCAAAGACGCGTGGTCCGTGGGCACCGTTGCCGCAGGAGCGGCGTTTCCACTTCTGCCGAGGTAGATCGTGGAACAGATCGTGGACGGGATGGTCGATGGCCCAGCGGGTGACGACGGTGTCGTGCCGGGTAGTGGCCATGACGTGAAAGATGTCGGCCTGCTCGAGTTCGTGCCGCCAGCCCTTGCTGTAGCCGTAGGCGGCATCCGCGGTCACCCAACGGAATGGGATGCTCTCCGCGATCGCGCGTCGGACCATCGCTTTCGCCATGGCGACCTTGGTTTCGAATCCGGTCGTGTCGTCGATGCCGGCCCGGCGGCACCGCTCGCGGTCATCGGTCCACGACGTGGGCAGATAGAGCCTGCGGTCGATCAACGTGCGGCCGCTGCCGGTGGCATAGGCGAGGAACACGCCGATCTGGCAATTCTCCGTGCGTCCCGGGGCCTGTATTTCAATTACTGCTCGATGTACGGGTGTTGGCGGGACACTGAGGTGTGACTGCGTGTGCGGCTGCTCAGGCTTCGGTTTTGGCTCTGAGGGCGAAGTTCGACCAATTCCTTCCTCATCTCGATGAGCGACGCCGGCGGATTTATCTGGCCAGCGAAGCTGCCGCGCTTGGCCACGGCGGGATCACGTTGGTGGCGGCCGCTTCTGGCGCCAGTGCGGCCACCGTCGCACGCGGCATCGCCGAGTTGTCCGGGCACCCTTTGCCGACCGGGCGGATCCGGGCTCCAGGAGCCGGCCGCAAGCCGCTGACAGTCACCGACCCCGGTCTGCTGCCCGCGCTTGAAGCTCTGATCGAGCCGCACACCCGGGGTGATCCGGTCTCGCCGTTGCGCTGGACCACACTCTCACTCCGTTCGCTGGCCTCTGCGCTGACCATGCAAGACCACCCGGTCAGCGCGGCGACCGTCGGACGCCTGCTGCACTCCCTGGGATACAGCCTGCAGGGCACCGCCAAGACCACGGAAGGCGCCAGTCATCCGGACCGTGATGCCCAGTTCACGCACATCAACGCCACTGCCGCTGCCTTCCTCGAGGGCGACCAGCCGGTGATCAGCGTGGACACCAAGGCCAAGGAGTGGCTTGGTAGCCGCGATCGACCCGGACGGACCTGGCGGCCGGGCAAGAACCCCATCCGTGTCGACTGCCACACGTTCATCACCAGTGACCAGCCCGTGGTCATCCCATACGGGATCTACGACATCGCTCGCAACACCGGCTGGGTCAACGTCGGGACCGACCACGACACGGGCGAGTTCGCGGTGGAATCCATCCGCCGCTGGTGGCAGCAACGTGGACGGGACGACCACCCGGACGCCGCCCGGCTGCTGATCACCGCCGACTGCGGTGGTTCCAACGACCCCCGCCGCTGGACATGGAAGAAGCACCTCGCCGCCTTCGCTTTGGAAAGCGGGCTCGAGATCACGGTTTGCCACTTCCCACCCGGAACATCGAAGTGGAACAAGATCGAACACCGGATGTTCTGCCACATCACCGCGAACTGGCGTGACAGGCCCCTGACCAGCTACGAGACCGTCATCGAGACGATCGCCGCCACGACCACCCGCGCCGGGCTCAGAATCGGCGCCGAGCTCGACACAGGCCGATACGACCTGGGCACCGAAGTGCCACCCGCCGAGTTCCATGCCCTGCCGATCACACCCCACGTTCTTCCACGGCGGCTGGAACTACACCCTGGCACCGGTCGCACCCCGGCTCCCCGCGAGCCGGCACCGAGCCGACAGCGGATCGATCCCGCCCTGACGGCAATGCTCAGCGACCCGGCCCTGACCGGGATGTCACGCTCCGCGTTCGACCGCCTGGTCGCCGTCTCGGAACCGTACTGGGACGCCCTGGCCGAGGCAGCATTCCAACGACGCTTCCACCGCCCACGCAGCTACCTCCACCCACAGATCAGCAGCCTCGACCACTACCACCGCCTACTGACTGCCCTGTTACGCCGCCGCCGAGCCGTCACCAGCACACTTCTGGCCCAGCTCCTGAACGTCACCCGCACCAACCTGTCCAACCAGTTCCAAGACGGCCACCGCCTCCTGGACCTGCACCGCATCGCGGTCACACCGCTACCCGGTACCCCCGCCCACACTGTCCCAACTCCGAGCCCGCCTACCGTCACACGGCGACACCTGCGCAGATCAACTCTGACAGTTATTCAGACGCAGGCCCCCGGACGGACGGAGAACTGCCAGATCGGCGTGTTCGCCGCATACTCCTCGACCGCGGGACGGGCGTTGGTGGACCGGGAGTTGCATCTGCCCAATTCCTGGACGAGCGATCCGGACCGCTGCCGCGCGGCCAAGATTCCCTGAGGACAGAACGTTCGCGCCCCAGGGCGAACTCGCCCGGTGCCTGGTCCTGCGGGTGCTCGCCTCCGATCTCCCCATCGCCTGGGTGACTGCTGATTCCGCCTATGGCCAGGAGTGGGGCATTCGCCGGATGCTGGAGGAAGCGTGTGTCGGTTACGTACTGGCGGTGCCGAAGTCGCAGCAGGTCAAGTCGCTGGCCTGGGCCTGGCGCATCGACCCGCTCATCAGTGAGGCACCCAACGACGCCTGGCAGCGGTTGTCGGCCGGGACGGGCCCGCGTGTCTATGACTGGGCCTCGGCCCAGTTGCCGGTCATCGACTTCTTCGAAGGGGATACATCCACCCATCGTCGGTGGGTGCTGGCCGCCGCAGCATCAAAAGGCCGGACGAGATCGCCTACTACCTGGCCTACGCACCTGTCCGCACGACCGTCACCGAGCTGGTTCGCATCGCCGGGTCCCGGTGGGCGATTGAGGAGTGCTTCCAAGCCGCGAAGAACGAGTGCGGGCTGGATGAGTACGAGGCCCGCCGCTACGTCGGCTGGTACCGGCACATCACCCTCGCCATGCTCGCCCACGCTTTCTTCGCCGCGATGGCCGCCGCGGCGGTCGAAAAGGGGGCCGACGAAACGACTCCGCCCACCTTGCGCCCCTCACCGTGGCAGAGATCCGAAGGCTCCTGGCAACTTGCCACTCCCGGCCAACACCCCAACAGCGCCGGCGGTCCGCCACAATGCCTGGCCATTGCCGCGTTCGCGTTCCTGTCACCCAGTCCAAGTGGCACAGAACAGAACCCGCCAGTGTGCCTGGAGCGTTCACTATCCGGACATTTGAGTACTGGGCTTCCGGTGCGCTATTGGGTAGCATCCACGCATTGTGGTGTTCGGTACCTCGTTCGGGGTGCTGCCGTTTACTGCTGGGAGTAGAGAGTTCTATGGAGATGTGCAGGCTCAGTTCAGGCGGCTGGACGCGCTAACCACCTCCCGGGGCTCCCGTCCTCCGCGTCCACCCTCCCTCCTGTTGCTCTAGCTAGAGGTTCCTGTGCGCCGAAGAAAATTATGCAGAAACGTTACTCTTGCGGTTGCGGTTGCGGTACTGGGCACCGCCTCGACGGTATGCGCCGCCGGGACGGCCCAGGCAGCAGACGTACCCACTATGACCGCCGATCCACTGAGTACCTGGCAGACCGACGGCATCGTGTGGTCTCTCGCCTACGCCAAGGGCGTCGTCTACGTGGGTGGCACTTTCGATCACATTCGGCCTCCCGGCGCAGCCCCAGGCAGCCAGGAGCTGGCTCGTAAGAACTTCGCGGCTTTTGATGCCAAGACCGGGAAGCCACTGGCATGCGCCCCGAAATTCACCGGGGGCAGCAACACCATCCGGGCGATGAAGGCCTCGCCCGACGGGTCGCTGATCTACATCGGGGGATCATTCAGCAAGGCCGGCCCTGTCGGACGCTCCAACACGGCCGCCCTCAAAACAGCTGACTGCACAATCGGAGCCAACTGGAAGCCCAAAGTGAACTCGATCATACGGGCGATCGACGTGACTGCGGACACGGTGTACATAGGCGGCCTATTTGGCACAGTCCAAGCGCAGACCCGCGAACGCATCGCCGCACTGCGACCCGACAGTACCCTGCTCCCCTTCCAGGCGACGGTCCGGGGTGCGTCGCACTACGACTCCGCGACGGAGGTCTATGCCATCACGGTTGCCCCGAAGCTCAACAAGGTCATCATAGGCGGTAATTTCACGCGAGTGAACAACACCGGGGTAAACGCGCTGGCCGGCCTGAACGCAACCACCGGCAAAACGGTAAATGCCTTCACCGACTATATTACCCCTGCGGTTACCGCACCGTACCTGCCCAAGTCGCGGGTCAAGTCGCTAGCCAATGACGGAACTAACTTCTTCGTCGGCGCCGAGGGCGCCTTCGACGGCCGGATAGCCGGCCGGCTGTCCGACGGCTTCCGCTACTGGACAGACAACTGTATTGGTGCCACCCAGGTCGTACTGCCCTACAAGGACGTCCTCTACAGCGGCTCGCATGCGTGGGATTGTCAGAGCACTCCGGGCGGATGGCATGGCGGATGGCTGGGGCCAGGCCCGACGGCCCGCCGTCAACACTTCCTGGCGCAGTCGATTTCGACGCTGCCGGACGGGAGCCGTTCACTGGCGCCAACCACGACGATACTGCCGTGGTTCCCGGACACCAATGACGGGATCGGCGAGAAGCTCGGGCCGCGCACGATGACCATGGGAGGCGGCGTGCTGTGGGCGGGCGGCGAGTTCACCACCGTGAACGGGAAACGGCAGCAGGGTCTGACCCGGTTCTCGGCCAGTCCTGACATTGGGACACCGCAGGTGCCCCTGCTAAGTGCATCGAGTCCTTCCAGCGGCAAGATCAAGCTGAACTGGAAGGCGTCGTGGGACCGGGACGACGGCACCCTGACCTACAAGATCTATCGGGACGGCGTGTATCTGACCTCTCTTAATCAGGACTCTCGCTACTGGAACCGACCCGCCATGAGCTTCACGGACACCGTGACACCGGGATCGCGGCATCGGTACTCACTCGAAGTCACCGACGGCACCAACGTCTCAGGCCGCAACGGTCCAATCTACGTTACGGCCCTACCTAGCGCTACCAATCAACAGGTCGCGATTCCTGCGTACTGGTCTCCGAAGACCGCTGATGGGGCCGCCAAGTTCAGTCAGTTGGCTAAGAGCTCCTCGGCCAACGGCATCGTCGTCATCAGCGGCGGCGTGCCCGGGCCGGAAGTCCCGTTCAACGCGACTTACGCACAGACCATCAAAAAGGTGCATGACTCTGGCAAGCGGGTTATCGGCTACGTCGACTCCGGGTTCTTGGGCACCCCGCCCTATAACGGGGCTCCACCAAGCTTGACGCGCAAGACGCGGACCGACGGGCCGGGCAAGGGCAGCAGTTCGCCGGAAGCCTGGTTCAAGCAGATCGTGCATGACATCGACGGCTGGTACCGCCTCTACGGTGAGTCCGGTGTCGACGGTATCTTCCTCGACCAGGCGACCCAGTACTGCGCCTACGCCCCCTCGTACGCCGCGCTCCGCGACCACATCAAGAAGCGCCACCCGGGCGCCTACACCATCATCAACCCTGGCCTCCCGGTCGACCAGTGCTACGAGAACGCTGCCGACACCATCATCACGTTCGAGGGCAGCTACGACACCTACCAACGCACCTCGCCCAAGGCATGGCAGCTGAACAGCGCTCACCCGGAGAAGTTCTGGCATCTCATCCACAACGCGCCGAACGAGACCGCAATGGCTGCCGCTGTTTCCCGCAGCAAGCAGCAGAACGCCGGATACGTCTACGTCACCAATGGCACAACAACCGTCGATCCATCGTCCGGCGACACTATCCAATCAGCGTGGGGAACGATTCCGCCCTACTGGAACAGTGAGCTGGCCGCCGCATCCGGCCGACCTCAGCCCTGACGGGTGTGTCCAGCTAACGACTGACCTTGGTTTTGTTGGGTCAATTGTCGCTGGGGGTCGGTGAGCCTTTCCAAGTTGTCCACTGATCGGGTGACGGTGGTGGGCTCTCGTAGCAAGCAGGGCCCTCGGACTGTTGAGCGAGATGCATGAAGTCTCAACACCGCAATCCGGGGGCCCTGTTGGTTCCTCATTGTGCCGTCCTTGATGTCCTGCACGCGCTCGGTGGAGTGGGTCACGATGCTGATCGTCCCCCGAGGGGGTGACCGCCGCTGCAAGCTGCCGCCCGTCCAGCGCGCCCTGGCTGCACTGCTGTACCTGCGTAGGAACGAAACCCCTGCAGCAGGGAGACCCACCAGGTTGTTTCTTGACGGCTTCACCTGCTGCGAAACTCCTTCCGCTATGCCGCCCGCCAGACACCTCAGGCGCTTAGCGTGTCAAGCTGCGGTGGCCAGTTCGATGGGGTAGGCGGTGTGTTCATTGAACAGGGTGCGGTTCTTGAGGCAGTGGTAGAGCTGGCCGAGCATGCGGTTGAAGAGGTTGCGCTGGGCTGCGGCGTGCCAATCGCCATGCTTGTCGCGTCGGCGCCGGTAGTGGGCCTTGGCTCCGGTCGAGGCGGTGATGGAGGAGAAGGCCCAGAGGTAGCCGACGGCATTGAGCCGGTCATTCTTGACCCAGCGACGGGTGATGCTCGACTTCTTGCCGGAGGCGCGGGTGATAGGCGAGGAGCCGGCGTATGCCTTCAGGCCGCGGGCGTCAGCGAACCGGCTGCGGTCGTCTCCGATCTCGGCGAGCACCCGGGCGCCGAGCTGGACGCCGAGGCCAGGGAAGCTGAGGATGATCTCAGCGTCCGGGTGCTGAGGGAACGCCTCCTCGACCGCCTCGGCGAGCTGGTCGGCGGCCATGCAGGCTGCTTCGAGCTGGACCAGGAGGGCGAGCATCTGCTGGCCGAGAGCGTCCTCGACCATCGGCGGCTGATGGGCCCAGTCGGCCCGGAAGACATCGCGGAGCCGTTCGGCTTCGGCTTCGATGCCCCGCTGACGGCCGGCGCGCTTGAGTGCGGCCTGGAGCTGGTTGCGTGTCAGCCGTGCGGCTCGGGTCGGCGTGGGGGCGGCCTTGAGGATCTCGTGGGCCTCACGTCTGCATAGACCATTGCGCCACGGGTCGAAGGCGGCCAGTGCGGACGGGTAGTACTCCCGTAGCAGGGAACGGAGCTGGTTGGAAATCTGCTGCCGGTTCCAGGTCGCGTCCTGCTGGGCCCGGGCCAGGACGGCGACGGCCCGGGCCAGGTCGGAGTCGTTGGGAAGCGGCCGGTGGGCGTGCATGTCGGTGCGCAGGATGTTCGCCAGGACGAGGGCGTCGCCAGGGTCGGACTTCTTGCGGGAGACGGAGTGCCGGTCGCGGTAACGGGCGGCGGCCATCGGGTTGATCGCAAACACCTGCCGCTTCCCTGCCCGCAGCACGGCGACCAGCAGGCCGCAGGAGGTCTCGATCGCGACCGGGATCGGGTCCTCCTCGGTGTCGCCGTACTCGGCGAGTAGATCGAGCAGGACCTTGTAGCCGGTCGCGTCGTCGGTGATGTGCCGCTTGGCCAGCAGCTGGCCGCTGTCGTCGACGAGAGCGACGTCGTGCGTCTTCTCCGCCCAGTCGATGCCGCAGTAGATCAAGATCCCTCCCGGTACTGCTGTGTGTTTGTACTGGTCACGAGCTCGTCCGGAACCACGCAGCGACCTAATCCCAGGACTCGACACATGGGTCGGTCCGCCACCTCAGTAGCTGTTCGTGGCACCAGCGCACCCCGCGGGCCTCGGTCTATGCGGGAGCTCATCGGCTCGGGCGTGTCAAGAGGTCACCGTGCGGCGGGCTCGCACCACCGACATCAACGAGTGATCAAGTTGCTGGTGTTGACGCCCGAAGGTGCCGGGCGTCGCCGCTCTGGCGGGAGGCCGTCAGGGCCGTGACTGGGACAGGCATCCGTCCGGCGCCCGCGGGCGTCACACCAGCAGGTGGCAGCCGGGGAGATGCCGAGCCGCGCGCGATCTCCGTAGAGGCATCGCATGCCCGGCTTACGAAAGGCGTCGTCTCGACACCCACCCCGACCGCCACCACGAGTACTGGGACCGCCCACCGATCTACGGGAAGGCGTCAAAGCCTGGATGGACCCAGATGTGACGACCCCGGCACTCTCGAACAGCCCGCCTGCCCTTCACAACGGCCAGACCGTCCTTACCCGGGGATTAGGACTGGGACAAGATCGCCAAGCTTCTGAAGCCCGTCTACACCGCGCCGACCGAAGAGGCATCCCTGGACAGGTTTGCCGAGTTCGCCGAGGTCTGGGGCCGGAAGTATCCGGCGATCGTGAAACTGTGGGAGAACGCCTGGGAGGAGTTCACCCCCTTCCTGCGGTTCGACACCGAAATCCGCCGCATCGTCTGCACCACCAACGCGATCGAATCGGTCAACGCCAGGATCCGCCGAGCGGTCAAGGCCCGCGGCCACTTCCCCAACGAGCAAGCCGCCCTGAAATGCGTCTACATGGCGATCATGTCCCTCGACCCCACCGGCAAGGGCCAGGCCCGCTGGACCATGCGCTGGAAGACCGCACTGAACGCCTTCGACATCACCTTCGACGGCCGCCTCTCCGCGGCCCGTCAGTAACCATCAACCCCAGTTACACCGCTCGTTTGACAGACCCGGGCCTGGACGTCCATCTGGTGCTGGACAATTACGCTACCCGCAAGACGCCCGCGATCAAGAAGTGGCTGAGGGCCCACCCGCGCTTCCACGTGCACTTCACCCCGACCGGGTCGTCTTGGCTGAACCTGGTAGAGCGGTGGTTCGCCGAACTCACCAGCAAACGGACACGGCAAGGCGCCCACAGGTCCGTGCAAGCACTGGAGAGGGACGTCCACGCCTGGATCGCCGCCTGGAACACCGATCCCAGCCTTACATCTGGACGAAATCCTCGAACGTCTCGCCTCATACTCTGAAGCAAATTCTCGACTCAGCACAACTAACTTGATCTTTACGACCTCGTGCGTCAGTAGCGGTGACGGCGGCTGACCTGGGTCGTTGGTCTGTGTGTGGTGGGGGTTGAAGCACGCAGGTTGATCATGTCGGAGCGTCGCGTCACGGGACT
>NZ_JBEXRZ010000261.1:0-9559 GCF_040613325.1 Streptomyces sp. NPDC006283
GCGGTGGTGGGCGATGACCGCGCGACCGGCGGTGACCACGTGCAGGTCGTCCTCACCGAGGCGGATCCGGACCGTGACATGGGCGCCGGCCAGACCGGGCGGGACGGAGTAGTGGTTGCCGGCGAAGGAGACAAGTCCTTGCGGGCTGACGACACGGATCTGCTCCAGCTCAGCGGGGAACGGACGGGTCGGGAGGTCCAGCAGCGGCTCGGCCTCGGCGAGCGCGGCGACTGTGGTCGACGCTCCGTCGAGCTTACGTTTGCCGCTGTCCATCGGCACGGCCAGCTTGTCGACACCGTTCTGACCTGCCTCGATGCTGATGCCGTCCCGGACGGTTCGCCACCAGCGTTGGGCAGCTGAGTGGTTGGCCTTCTCGACGACACCCTTGCGGTTGCCCCGCCGGGGCGGGCAGATGTCGACGCCGGCTCCGTAGTACTTTGCGACGGAGGCGAAGGTCGCAGGATCCGTCCGGTCGGCGGGTGGCAGACGGTGGCCATCCGGTCGAACCGCCACCTCCGGGCCGTTCCGCCCAGGCGCCGCAGCACGGCGTCGATGGCCTGAACCAGGTGCGGGAAGGTCTCCGCCTCCGCCAGCACAGCCCGCCATCGTCCCGAGTGAGCCAGGGCGCCGACGAGGAGATGCGCATTGGCACCGACGCCCCACTCCACGGGCGGGTCCGGGAGCTCGACCCAGTCGAACTGGATCTCCTCACCCGGAGGATGCGCGATGATCGCCACGTCGCGGCCGTTCGAAGCCCGACAGGGTTCGCAGTGCGGACGCGCTTTGTATCGTCGCAGGGCACGCGTGAAGGTGGAGTATCCGCCTGCATAGCCGAGTTCTACGACCTCATCGAAGAGCGTCGAGGCCCCACAAGTGAGGGTCGTCGCTGAGCCGTTGGCGGCAATACTCCAGGAAGGGCATGAACGCGTCTGGCGACTGACGGCGATAGCCGGAGACTCGCTCGCCGTTCAGATACGCGCGAATCGTCTTGCGGTCGTGCCCCAGGTGTCGGGCGATCGCCGAGATCGACCCTTCCTCCCAGGTGAGCATCCAGGGCCCTTCAACAGGCCGAACTCCGTGCTCACGCAGGCTCTCCACGACACGCCGAGAAAGTCACGCAATGGGTGGGGAGATCACCTGAGCAGGTTTGGCCAACTGAAGAGCGACACCTGAGGAGATTCAAAGAGCGCCATCAACCTTGCCAGCGGGGTGAGCTGGTAGTGCGCGCGGCGCTTCAGCCACGCCCAGCTCTGGACAGTTGGAACCACATTCCGCTGTCTCCTCAACACGGCTCGCCCGCCTCTGCCTGCTGGGGCTGCTGCCAGGCTGGTCGGGGGAAACCGGCGGATCGTCCCACCGGTCATGGATGAACGCCGCGAACGATGTCGCAAAACTCTCCAAGCAAGCAGCGGCTGCTCACCGTTCGCGGTCCGCGACGCAGCAGCCACCACGGTGGTCTCGATCAGCAGTTCCACTGCTCGTGCCGAAGGCCGCCTGGGCTGGTTGGCCAGCACGTCGAGAGCAACGTCGATGCTGTCATGCACCTGTGTCACCGACGCCTCCAACTGCCTTGGGCCTGTTCTCCATGGACTTCGATCAGGGCGACGGATTATGGCCATCACGGACAGTGATGAGGCTGGCGTGGTTATTGGCGTGCACATCCGAGAGGCGGAGCCCCAGGGTGGAAGTGGCCACGGGTCAGCGGCGGCTGGCGGCGACGAGTTCGGCCAACCGGTTGCCGATCACTGAGACGGCGGGGCGGGGCTCGCGCTCGTAGAACTCCGCCTTGCGGCGTCGTAGCCAGGCTTCGCCGTGCTCGGTCCAGGTGAAGCCGGTTTTGCGCAGGACCTTGCTGATCACTGTGTCGGCCGTGTCGGGGTGGGCTTCGGCGAGGCGTTGGAAGGGCAGTGGGGAGATGGAGGTGTCGCGCAGGTAGCGGGACTGTAAAACGTTCGGTGTAACTCCCGATCATGGAAGATGCATCGATGACCAGCAACAACATGGCCGAGGCCGAGTCTGTCGAGCCGTCTGAAGCGGCGCCGGCAAAGTCTGTGGACGACCAGTTGATCGACGAGCTGGTGGGCCGGGCTCAGGCCGAGGGCCTTCAGCTGACCGGTGAGGGCGGGCTGCTCCAGCAGCTGACCAAGCGGCTGCTGGAGTCCGCTCTCGAGGGCGAGATCACCGACCATCTCGGCTATGACTAGCACGATCCGGCCGGGAAGAACGGCGGTAACTCACGCAACGGCACCCGTGCCAAGACCGTGCTCACTGACGTCGGCCCGGTCGAGATAGCCGTTCCTCGCGACCGGGACGGCTCGTTCGAGCCGAGGATCGTCAAGAAGCGGCAGAAGCGCCTGACCGGCGTCGACGAGATGGTCATCTCGCTCGCTGCGAAGGGCCTGACCACCGGTGAGGTCCAGGCTCACCTGGCGGAGGTCTATGGCGCCGAAGTGTCCCGCCAGACGATCTCCACGATCACCGACAAGGTTCTGGACGGCATGGCCGAGTGGCAGAACAGGCCGCTCGACGCTGTCTATCCGGTGGTCTTCATCGACGCGATCCACGTGAAGATCCGCGACGGCGCCGTTGCCAACCGGCCCGTCTACGTGGCCCTGGCCGTCACGGCGGAGGGCCGGCGGGACATCCTGGGCCTGTGGGCCGGCGACGGCGGCGAGGGTACCAAGCACTGGCTGCACATCCTCACCGAGATCAAGAACCGTGGCGTGGGCGACGTGCTGATGCTGGTCTGCGACGGACTCAAGGGCCTGCCCGAGGCGGTCGAGACGGTCTGGCCGAAGACGATCGTGCAGACCTGCGTGGTCCACCTGCTGCGGAACTCCTTCCGCTATGCCGCCCGCCAGGACTGGGACAAGATCGCCAAGCTCCTCAAGCCCGTCTACACCGCACCGACCGAGGAAGCCGCCCTGGACCGGTTCGCCGAGTTCGCCGACGCCTGGGCCAGGAAGTATCCGGCGATCGTGCGGCTCTGGGAAAACGCGTGGGAAGAGTTCACCCCGTTCCTCCGCTTCGACACCGAGATCCGCCGGATCGTCTGCACCACGAACGCGATCGAGTCCGTCAATGCCAGGATCCGGCGGGCGGTCAAAGCCCGCGGTCACTTCCCCAACGAGCAGGCCGCCCTGAAGTGCGTCTACATGGCCATCATGTCGCTCGATCCCACCGGCAAGGGCCAAGCTCGCTGGACCATGCGCTGGAAGACCGCGCTGAACGCCTTCGACATCACCTTCGACGGCCGCCTCTCCGCAGCCCGTCAGTAGCCCTCAACAACCCAGATACACCGCTCGTTTGACAGACCCTTCTCGGAGTATCGGCCTGCCGCTTATGCCCAGTCGATGCCGAGGTGGGTGAGTGCGGCGAGGGCGGCGCTGTCCAGGAGCGGTTCTTCTGATCAGTGATTGGTGGGTTGACCTGGGTTGATCAGTTTGGGGAACGGCTTCGATTGAGCGGTGTGGGAGCTTTAGCGGCGGGCGGCCGGTGTGCGTGTCGGCTTGGAGTGGGCTCCTGATCTGCGGGTTTGTCAGGTAGCGGGTCGGCTGATCAGAGCGGGTCATGTGTGGTGACGAGGCAGCATGTTCAGTGATTATGGGTATGGGATGAACATGATCTGGGGCTGTTCCGTCCGTCGTGCGGGCTAAGCTGCCTGGCTTCCAGCGGGTCGTGAAGCGTCGAGTCTGGGTGTCAGATGGGGCGATGCGGGGTGGCCTCCCACAGGGACGCTGTTCGGGGGAGGATCTGGGCGGACAGGCGGGAGGGCCCGGATCCCAGGCTGATGGTGGTGCGGGTGAGCAGGCATGTGTCTGTCAGGAGTGGGTCGTCGATCTGAATGAGTTCGCCGGTGTCGAGCCAGGGGTCGTAGGGAACGGTGAAATGGACGCGCCGAGGGTTTCCGGGTTCGACGTCGATGCCGGTGACGTGTTCTAGGAGGAGCGGGCGGCCGTGGATGGCGAGCTGGCCGAGGACGTCACTCGCGGCGAGTTCCACCAGGCGGTCTGCGGCGTCGAAGGCGTCGGTGAATGCCCGGGCCGGGCCGGTCAGGTGCTCGATCTCCTCGGTCAGCACGGTGCAACGGTAGTTGTGCCGCGCCAGGACTTGGCTGGGTTCGTGGCCGTCGATCGCGGTGTGGGAGAGGCGCTGTTTGAGGCGGGTCCGTGTCTGGCGCAGCGCGTTCCGGCTGGTCTCGTCCAGGGCCTGCCGGGTGTCAGCGAGCCGCTGCCATTCGTGACTCGCCTGCAGCGCGTTGGCCAGGGGGTGCGGGCGCTCTCCTCGAGGGCCCGTGTCTGGTTGTGTGTCGCCTGCAGCTGGCGGGCAGCGCTCGGCGGCAGCCCTCGCATCTGGAGGCCGGCGGCGCGTTCGCCAGGCTGCCAGGCAAGACGGAAGGTGTACTCGGTGTTGGTCAATGCGGTTCCGGGTACGAGCTGTGGCGCGGGCAGCTGCGGGTAGCCGGGCATCCGGGCTCGCAGCCAGGCGATGGTCGTGCGGTGCGCGGCTTCGACCCGTGCCGCTGACTGCAGCCAGGCTCTCCACGCGTCCTTGTCGTACGGCGCGTCGAAGTAGGGGACTTGCTCGAACAAGTGGACTGTCCGGGTCAGGCGCATGGGAGTTCCGGCGATGTCGGCGTCTGAGGCCTGCATCTGCTGCAACCTGCCCGGTACTCCGCTGCTGCGGGTGGGCGCGTTCCGGGGCAGCTGACGGGCGAACCCCTGTACGGCTGGCAGGGCTGCCCAGACGCCGGCCTGCTGTGTTACGGCTTGCCACACAGCCGTGTCGTTCATGAGCATTCATCCGTTTCTGAGGGCCTGATTGCTGTGTGCGCTGCTATGGCGTCAGCCAGGAGCTCGTCGTGAGGGCTTCGATAGCCTCTCGGACACGCTGGTGAGCCGTGGCGCTGGGCGGACTGTCCTGCATGTGTTCGAGAGTGGTGCAACCCCAGGTTTCCCCTGGCGAGAAGGAGGGATCATCAGAGGCCTCGACGACGACGTCGTCACTGTGCCGGTAGTCGACGGGCGTGTACACGCTTAGCGCGTCCTGCTGCGGACGACCGATGACCGCGTGCAGGCCGAGCGGGCCTACCTGGGCTTTCAGCGCCGCGGTGTGACCGGGCGGCGCGGCAAGGTCGATCAACTGGTTGACCACCAGCGCCGTTTGCTCAGTGTGCCGGACCAGCGCTTCTGCTGCCGTCTCCCCGGGGCCTGGGCGGCGTGGGGAAAGAGCTGCGGGCTGGTGAAGGCGGGTAAGCAGTTCCTGGCGCCACAACCTTGTTGCGACCGCCAGGGGACCGGCCTCCTCGTCCACCACGGCGGCATGACATGTTTGGGCGAGTTCGAAGGCGCGAGCCTCATCGACCCAGGCCGACTCTGCTCCAGGAGCTCGCAGCGCCAGCGCTCGTCCGTCCTTCAGCCGACTCATTACCACGGCCTGGTCCTGGGCTGCGGAGAGATGGCACAGCAGTGAGGTGACCTGGTGCGGCGCTTCCAGGCCCAGCGGCCTGCGATCGTGGCTGGCCAGGGCCACCGCCGTGAACGGCAGATCACGGGTCACCAGTGCTGCTATCGCCTCGTCGACTCCCCGAAGCTCTGCGTAGAACAGCATGCGCTGGTCATCACCGGCGGAAAGCCTGTGGGGAAGGGGCTCGGCTCCGCTGGCGTGTGCGGCTCCGGCGAGGTAGTCCGCGAACGAGTCGTGCATGGGGACTACGGTCTGATCCCAGCCCAGTGAGGTGATCAGGCCGCAGCGGCGGGCTGCTTCGTCAATGGTCGATACGTCGGCCAGCAAGCCGACAGACCGAAGGGCGGATGTGGCCTGACTGAGCAGGTGGTGCCATTCGTAGACGTCCGCGTACCGGCGGCCATCATTCAGCAGAAGCGCAAAGACGATGCCCAGCGCGGTACGCACAGCTGACATCCCGGTCGCGCCGCTTCGAGCAGCCAACTGCTCGATGAAGGCTCGGTAGAGGCCGGCTCTCCCCTTCGGAACATCCTGGTCGTCCAGGAGCGCCATAGCCATGGAGAACATGAGCGGATTGCCCGCGGCATTGCCCAGCGTCTTGTCGAGGGTCGCTACGACAGCGCGGGCCATGTGCGGCGTACACGATCTCCCGTCGGTGGCGGTCGCCCGTTCAACCAGCTCGACCCGCCGCTCGTACTCCAGCGGCACCATCCGAAAGATCTCTGGAGACACGCTGCTGGGCAGCATGGCCCGAAGCGCTGCCATATCGCGTCCCACCAGCACAATGCGCGCTCCGTGCCCAGCGGATACAGGTGCGAGCAGTTCTTCCTGCAGGGCGCGGCGAGTTGGTTCGGCGACCTCTGCGGCGCCGTCGATGATCAAGGTGACGTTGCTGTCCGACAGCGCCTGAGCACCGGTGGCAGTGGGGCATACCTCCCGGAGCACGGCAGCGATGCCGTCGGCCGTGAGAGCCCCCAGACGTCCAGGAAGATAGCTCTCGGCGTGCGCCGTGATCACGGCCTTGCCGTCAGCTGCGGCCTGCTGGCGCAGGATGCGCACTGCGGTGGATTTCCCCGTCCCCGTGCGGCCAGAGAGCACGACCGGACCACTTCCGCTGAGCAGCTCGCCAACGCGCAACTTCTGTCCGCCGCCCGATGCGTGCTGCCGGATGACCGACGGGTCTCGCATCTGGATGCCGGCAACGGCAGGTGCGATCGCCTCTTGCTCGATGCAGGATCTTGCTGCCTCCAGATAGCGCTCCCGTACGGCTGACCACCGCTGGGCAGGCGACTGTTCGGCGGGGACGCCCAGGAGAGCGGCGATGCGCTGGCGGTCCATCTCGCGAAGCTGCGGCTCGGGGTTGCTCGCGAAGTCGAACAAGGCACGAAACAACCGGTCGACGGACTCGCCCCATGTGTAGTCGGGGGCGCGCACCTTGACTTGGATGGCGTGACGCAGTGTTCCGTCGCGGGCGAGGAGCTCGATATCGACAGCGTCGTCGGTGCCTTCGACCCGGATACTTCCTAGGGTGGGGTCTTCAAGAAGCCCGATCGCCTCCAGGACGCCTTGTGCCTGCTGATAGGCGATACCCCGGACTGTATCTACGCCGCTCACGATTCCTATGCTTCCACGGCCCTCTGACAGTCCACTCAGGCTCGTTCAGGCTGTGATGCCGATCTTGTTGAGGAGGGGTTGTTGGTCGGGGTGGAGGAGGGGCCAGGTGCGGTGTTGTCGGTTGAGCCAGTGGTGGGTTGCCGGGTGGCGGGGGTGGGTGTGGGCGTGGTGGTAGGCGCGTTGCCACAGGATGGGCCAGGGAGGGTTCCACCAGGGGTCGATCGCGGCGAGTGCTTGCTGGGTGGGGGAGGGGCTGCTCCGTTTCGTCGCGAGTTGGCGTTGTCTGTCGAGCCATTCGCCGAGGGGGAAGCAGTCGTGGACGGTCTTGATCGGCGGGCAGAGGCGGCCGTGTTCGCTCCACCGAGTGCCGGCCAACTGGCGCTGATCTTTTGGAGTGTGCGGCGGAGTACGGGTCTTGTGGAGGACGATGTGGGGTGCGGTCCTCATCTGTAGCGGGACGGCTTGGAGTGGGGGAGGTCTGGGTGCGGTTAGAGGTGCGGGTCGGGTCGGGTGTGGGGGAGTTGCGTTCGTTGCAGGGCTGGTTGCGGTCGGATCCTGATGTGCGCCGGTCTGCCGTGGTCGAGGTGCGCGGGAGTGCGCCGCGGCCGGGGGAGATGGGCACCGCACTTGACATGCTGCAGCTGGTGACGGGGAACGGGTGGAGCGGGGCGTCGTTCGTGCTGGCGTTGGTGGCGTGGCGGCAGACCCGGCCGCAGCGGCCGCGGGTGGAGATCCGCCGGGGGGACACGGTCATCGTTCTCACGGACTGCTCACCCGAGGAGATCGAGCGGGCGACCAGAGCGCTGGACGCTACCGCGGATGAGGATCGGGACTCGTGAGTGTCCTGCCCGATCCGGGGGCGTCTCGGGCGGTGCTGATCGGTACCAGCTGCTATGACCACCTTGAGCAGTTGCCGGCCGTCTCGAACAACCTGACCGCCCTTTCCGATCTCCTGACCGGTCCGCTGTCCCTGCGCATGCCCACCCCGCACGTGACCGTCATCGAGAACCCGCCCGACCCAGCCACCGTGATGGAACCGCTGCGCCAGGCGGCCGTGGCGGCCACCGACACCCTGCTCGTCTACTACGCCGGCCACGGCCTCATCGACCCTCAAGACACGCTCACTCTCGCTCTGCCGCACACACAGCCCGACCGGGTCGAGACCTGCCTGAACTATGACTGGCTGCGCCGGATCCTTCTGAGCTCCCGCGCGGAGCGGCACATCGTCCTCCTCGACTGCTGCTACAGCGGTCTGGCGCTCGGCAGGATGAGTGCCTCGTCCGGCCTCGCCGACCAGGCCGCCGTCGAGGGCAGTTTCCTCCTGGCTGCCTCGGCCGAGACCCGCACGGCCCTGGCACCGGTCGGAGAGACCTACACGGCGTTCACCGGCGCGCTCTTGGACACCTTGCGCCTCGGTATACCTGACGGCCCGCCCCTGCTGGAACTGGGAGCCGTCTACCGGCATCTGCGGGTGACCCTGGAAGCGCGCGGGCACCCCGTCCCGCAGGCCAGGGACCGCAACAGCGGCGCCCGTGTGGCACTCGGGCGCAACCACGCGGCTCTTCCTGCCCCACTCCTCACCGTGGGGGAGGCGGCAGAGGCTGGACGGCGTGTTTGGCCCGATCCGCATGAGATCCGCACCGTCACGGGGTTCTTCACCGCACTCGCGGACGTGCGGGTGACCAGCGGGCTGACCCATCAGGCAGTCAGTCAGCGCTCGGCGGGACGCATCTCGGCCGGCACTGTCAGCACTCTGCTGAACCGCCGTACCCTTCCCACGACGTGGGCAACGACAGCCGCTTACCTGTCGGCCTGCGGCGTCCCTGACGGCCAGATCACGCAGTGGCACGCCATCTGGCAGCGGCTCCGCGACGAGGCACCGACCGCAGACACCCCGAGCGAGGTCGTCCAGCAGGCAGAGGAGCCTCGAACGAAGAGGTCGTGGCAGCGGTCCTTCTCGGTCTTCCGCCGCGAACGACGTCACTGACCCACAACGGCAGGCGTTGATGACGCCGACGGCTGCGGCCGAGGAGCGTCAGGACGCTCCGCATCATCCCCGAACAGCGTGTTCCAGCCGGCGATAGCCAACAGCACAGCCACCAAGACGACACCCGTGGACGGTTTCTTCCACCGGCTCGACGCCGATGACGGCTTCACGTAATGCCCTGCCCGGTAGTGCCCCTTGCGATTCTGAGCCACAGGTCCACATCCCCCGATGCCGCCGTCGACCGATACGCGCACGAGTGTCCCAGTGACCGGCCCACCATGGTTCTGGAACTGATGAGCACGGCTGATTCTGCATACTGACTGGCGGCCGGGCCGCGACGCCAGCATCTGGCCGACCGTCCTCCATGTACTCCTCGGAGTATCGGCCTGCCGCTTACGCCCAGTCGATGCCGAGGTGGGTGAGTGCGGCGCGTTGGGGCGGGGTGAGCTTGTCCCGGCGGGTCTTGGTGTTGCTGTACCAGATGCCTAGCTT
>NZ_JBEXRZ010000262.1:0-9471 GCF_040613325.1 Streptomyces sp. NPDC006283
GGCCGTGGGCGGTACGGATCTCCTCGAGGGTCAGGCCTCCGACACCAGCGCACGTATGCGCGACCCGGCCCGCCGGCCCAGGGGCACGACCCGTCAGCTGTGCGTACGCAGCAGCTGCCGCATCGTCCGCATCGCCACCGACAGGTTCGCCAGGTCGAACGTGTCCGAGCTCTGGATCTCCTCCAGCGTCGTCCGCGCCCGGCCCAGGATCGCCGCGTTCTTCTGCTCCCAGGCCTGGAACCGCTCCTCCGGCGTCGAGGTGCCGTTGCCCACGGTCAGCACGTCCGCCGTCAGCGCCGCGTGCGCCGCGTACAGGTCCTCGCGGATGGAGGCGCGGGCCATCGACTGCCAACGGTCGGCCCGCGGCAGTTCGATGATCCGGTCCATCAGCTGCGTGATGGAGAGCCGGTCCGCGAGGTCGTAGTACACCTCGGCGACCGCCAGCGGGTCCTGGCCGCTGCGGTCCGAGATGGCCACGATGTCGAGCGTCGGGAACGCGGAGGAGAACCCGGCCACCCGCAGCGCGAGGTCCTCCGGGACGCCCTCCCCGGTCAGCTCGTCGAGGATGCCCTGGTACCAGTCCAGGTCCGCGCCGCGCAGCATCTTCGGCAGCGCCGCCCACACCTGCTCCACACGGTCGGCGAAGAACTCGATGGTCTCCCCGAGCTCCAGCGGCTGCGGCCGGTTGCCCAGCAGCCAGCGTGTGCCGCGCTCCACGAGGCGGCGCGAGTGCAGCCGGACACGGGTCTGGACGTCCGCGGCGACCTTGTTGTCGAGTGCCTCGACCGCGTCCCACACCGCGCCGAGACCGAAGATCTCGCGCGCCGCGGTCTGCGCCCGCACGATCTCCTCGATCGACGCCCCGGTCTCCTCCCGCAGCCGGTGCAGGAAGGTGGAACCACCGGTGTTCACCGTGTCGTTGACGAGCACCGTCGTCACGATCTCGCGGCGCAGCGCGTGCGCGTCGATCGCGTCGCCGAACGTCTCGCGCAGCGGCTTGGGGAAGTACGCGTGCAGCAGACGGCGCAGATACGGGTCGTCCGGCAGGTCCGTCCCGATCAGGTCCTCCGCCACCGTGATCTTCGTGTAGGCGAGGAGAACGGCCAGTTCGGGCTGGCTCAGGCCCTTGCCCTGGCCCAGCAGTTCACGGATCTGGCGGTCGGACGGCAGGAACTCGAGCGCCCGGTTCAGGTGTCCGTCACGCTCGAGACGCCGCATGAAGCGCTGGTGGGCGTGGAGCAGCGAGGGCGACTGGGCGACGGCGTTGGCGAGCGCGGTGTTCTGTGCGTAGTTGTTGCGCAGCACGAGCGCGCCGACCTCGTCGGTCATCTGCGCGAGCAGCTGGTTGCGCTGCTTGACGGTCATGTCGCCGTCCGCGACAAGGCCGTTGAGCAGGATCTTGATGTTGACCTCGTGGTCGGACGTGTCCACACCGGCGCTGTTGTCGATCGCGTCGGTGTTGATCTTTCCGCCACTGCGGTCGAACTCGATACGGCCGAGCTGGGTGCAGCCCAGGTTGCCGCCCTCGCCCACGACACGGACGCGCAGGTCCTCGCCGTTGACGCGGATGGCGTCGTTGGCCTTGTCGCCGACGTCGGCATTCGACTCTCCGGCGGCCTTGACGTACGTACCGATGCCGCCGTTCCAGAGCAGGTCGACCGGAGCCTTGAGGATCGTCTGCATCAGATCGGCCGGGGTCATCTTGGTGACACCGGGCTCGATGCCGAGGGCCTCGCGCATCGCCGCGTTGACCGGGATCGACTTGGCGCTGCGCGCATGGATGCCGCCGCCGTGCGACAGCAGGTCCTTGCTGTAGTCGGCCCACGAGGAGCGGGGCAGCTCGAAGAGCCGACGGCGCTCGGCGTATCCGACGGCCGCGTCCGGGTTCGGGTCGATGAAGATGTGCCGGTGGTCGAAGGCGGCGACGAGCCGGATGTGCTCGCTGAGCAGCATGCCGTTGCCGAACACGTCACCGGACATGTCACCGACGCCGACGACGGTGAAGTCCTCGGTCTGCGTGTCGTGGCCGAGCTCGCGGAAGTGCCGCTTGACCGACTCCCACGCACCGCGGGCGGTGATGCCCATGCCCTTGTGGTCGTAGCCTGCCGAGCCGCCGGAGGCGAACGCGTCGCCGAGCCAGAAGTTGTAGGCGACCGCGACCTCGTTGGCGATGTCGGAGAAGGACGCGGTGCCCTTGTCGGCGGCGACGACGAGGTACGTGTCGTCCTCGTCGTGGCGGACGACCTGCGCCGGCGGGACGACCTCCCCCGCGACCATGTTGTCGGTGATGTCGAGCAGCGCCGAGATGAAGGTCTTGTAGCAGGCGATGCCCTCGGCCAGCCAGGCGTCGCGGTCCACGGACGGGTCCGGGAGCTGCTTGGCGACGAACCCGCCCTTCGCGCCGACGGGCACGATCACGGTGTTCTTGACCATCTGCGCCTTGACCAGGCCGAGGATCTCCGTACGGAAGTCCTCACGCCGGTCGGACCAGCGCAGGCCGCCGCGCGCGACCTTGCCGAAGCGCAGGTGGACGCCCTCGACCCGCGGCGAGTACACCCAGATCTCGTACGCGGGGCGCGGCGCGGGCAGGTCGGGGATGGCCTGCGGGTCGAACTTCATCGACACATAGCCGTGTGTGGCGCCGGCCGCCGTGTCCTTGCCCTGCTTGCCGCTTCCGTCACCTGCGCTCTGGAAGAAGTTCGTGCGCAGAGTGGCCTTGATGACGGTGAGGAAGGAACGCAGGATGCGGTCCTCGTCGAGGCTCGCGACCTGGTCGAGCGCGCCGTCGACCTCCTCGAGCAGACCGTCGATCAGCTCGGTGCCCGCTCGCTGGCGGTCCGGCGACATCCGGGCCTCGAAGAGGGAGACCAGCAGCCGGGTGGTGTGGACGTTGTTGCGGAGGGTGTCCTCCATGTAGTCCTGGCTGAAGGTCGAACCGGCCTGGCGCAGGTACTTCGCGTAGGCGCGCAGCACCATCGCCTCGCGCCAGTTGAGACCGGCGCCCAGGACCAGCGAGTTGAAGCCGTCGTTCTCCGCCTCGCCCGTCCAGACGGCGGCGAAGGCGTCCTGGAAGCGCTCGCGGGCGTCGTCGGCGAGGTAGTCGCCGCCCGAGCCGGTCCGCGGCAGGCGCATCCCGAAGTCGTAGATCCAGGCGTGCGTACGGTCCGAACAGCGCAGCTCGTACGGACGCTCGTCGACGACCTCGCAGCCGAGTCGCTGCAGCACGGGCAGCACGGCGGACAGCGACACCTGGTCACCAGTCCGGTAGATCTTGAAGCGACGCTCGCCGGGGCCGGCACCGACCGGCTCGTACAGCGAGAGGG
This sequence comes from Streptomyces sp. NPDC006283, assembly GCF_040613325.1. NCBI lineage: Bacteria > Bacillati > Actinomycetota > Actinomycetes > Kitasatosporales > Streptomycetaceae > Streptomyces > Streptomyces sp. NPDC006283. The sequence continues at coordinate 3,324 of NZ_JBEXRZ010000262.1, forward strand.
CGAAGTCCTTATCGGAGTGGGTCAGCTCCTCGAGGCGTACGAGGTCGGCCACGGCGGAGCGCGGCGAGTGGTCGGCCTTGTAGCCCTCGGGGAAGGCGCCCGCGTAGCGGCGCAGCAGCTCGGCGGCGCGCTCCTCGCCGAACTCGGCGTTCAGCGCCTCGCCGAAGCCGTCCGCCCAGGAGCGGGCGGCCTCCACCAGCCGGGCCTCGATCCTCTCGGTGTCGGCATCGGTGAGGTGCGGCAGCTCGGTGCCGGTCGGCACCCGGACCACGAAGTGGATACGGGAGAGGATCGACTCGGTGTTCCAGGCGGTGAAGTCGACGCTGGTGCCGCCGAGCTCCTCCTTGAGGATGTCGATCAGGCGCAGCCGTACACCGGTCGTGTAGCGGTCACGCGGCAGGTAGACGAGGGCGGAGTAGTAGCGCCCGTACTCGTCCTGGCGCAGGTAGAGCCGCAGCCGACGGCGCTCCTGGAGGTACAGCACGCTGGTGACGATCCCCTGCAGCTGGTCGGCCGGGGTCTGGAACAGCTCGTCGCGCGGGTACGTCTCGAGGATCTGCAGCAGGTCGCGGCCGTCGTGGCTGTTGGGCGAGAACCCGGCGCCCTGCAGCACCTCGGCGACCTTGCGCCGCACGACCGGCACACGGCGCACGGACTCGGTGTACGCGGCGGACGAGAACAGGCCGAGGAAGCGGCGCTCGCCGACGACGTTGCCCTCGGCGTCGAACTTCTTGACGCCGACATAGTCCAGGTAGCTCGGGCGGTGCACGGTCGCGCGGCTGTTGGCCTTCGTCAGGACGAGCAGCTTGTGCTCACGGGCCTTGGCGCGGGCGTCCGCGGGCAGCCGGCTGAAGGAGGGGCTGACCGGGTGGGTCTCGTCCTCGCTGTGGTGCGGGTCGGAGCGCAGTATTCCGAGACCGGTGCCGGGCACGGCGGCCAGCGCGTCCGCGTCCGTGAGCTCGTACTCGCGGTAGCCGAGGAAGGTGAAGTGGTCGGCGGCGAGCCAGCGCAGCAGTTCGCGAGCCTCCTCGACCTCCTGGTCGGGCAGGTCGTCGGCCTTGGGCTCGTTCGGCAGGTCCTCGGCGATGCGCAGCGCGGCGTCGCGCATCTTCTCCCAGTCCTCGACGGCCTCGCGGACGTCGGACAGGACACGCAGCAGATCGGCGGTGATCTGCTTCAGGTCGGCGCGGTCGGTCTCGCGGTCCATCTCGACATGGATCCACGACTCGACGAGGGCGTCGTGCGGCAGGTCCTTGGCGGCGCTCGTCCCTGAGGGCAGCACCTCGATGAGCTTGCCGGTCACATCGCGCCGGACGATCACCTGCGGGTGGATCACGACATGGATGCCACGGCCCTGGCGGGAGAGCTCATTGGTGACCGAGTCGACGAGGAAGGGCATGTCGTCGGTGACGACCTCCACGACGGAGTGGCTGCAGGTCCACCCGTTCTCCTCGACGGTCGGCGTGTGGACCCGGACGTTCGCCGTGCCCTGGGGGCGGTTTTCGGCGAGCCGGTAGTGGGAAAGTGCCGCACCGAAGACATCGACCGGATCGCGGTCGGTGAGGTCCTCCGGAGCAGTGTGCAGGTAGTAGCGCTGGAGGTACGTGAGGAGGGTGTCCCGGTCGGGACGCTTTCCCTGCTCGGTCCCAGTCGGAAGGTGCCCCCCGGCCGGGCTGTTCTCAGCTACCCGGGCGGCCCGTGCGAGCAGCTCGGCCTTGGCTTCGTCCAGCTTGGTCTGCATGTCCTCTGGCTCCTGTCGCGCGCCGTTGCGTGACGTAGGTGAAAGATGCGACGAATCGCCGCGACACGGGGTGTCCGTTCGCAGTCGACGTTATGCCGCGATGAGAGTCGTCCGAGTCGATATCGGCCAATTCGGTCTGGCCGGCCGGACGGGAAGGGTCAGCGATGGCCCGGGCGCTGTAGCGCTCCGGGCGAGGGCCGGGGGCTTCGCTGCCCCCACGGCATATCGCGCTGATCACGCCCCCCAGGCTATCTCCCCGCACCCCCGACCCGTCATGAGCCGTATGTGTACAAAAGCAGGGCCCGAAGTTTGACACTCTGGACAGCGACACAGGCCCTCTTGGCAAGCAACCACCGGGAGCAGCCATGACCACGAAGATCCTCATCGTCACCGGGGACGCCGCCGAGTCCCTCGAGGTCCTCTACCCCTACCAGCGGCTGCTGGAGGAGGGGTACGAGGTGCACATCGCGGCCCCGGCCCGCAAAAAGCTGCAGTTCGTCGTGCACGACTTCGAGCCGGGTTTCGACACATACACGGAGAAGCCGGGCTACACCTGGCAGGCCGACCTGGCCTTCTCGGAGGTCGACCCGGGATCGTACGCCGCCATCGTGATCCCCGGCGGACGCGCGCCCGAGTACCTGCGCAACGACCCCGAGCTCCGCAAGATTCTCAAGGCGTTCTTCGACTCCGACAAGCCCGTGGCCCAGATCTGCCACGGACCGCTGCTGACAGCGGCGACCGGCGGCCTGGAGGGGCGCCGGGTGACGTCCTATCCCGCGCTGGAGCTGGACATGCAGGCTGCCGGGGCGTCGTTCCAGGACGTCGAGGCGGTCGTGGACGGCTCGCTGATCTCCTCGCGTGCCTGGCCGGACCATCCGGCCTGGATGCGGGAGTTTTTGAAAGTGCTGCGGGCGACGGCGCCGGCGACATAGCCCTGTGCGGGTGTCGGCGACGTAGCCGTGTGCGGGTGTCGGCGACGTAGCCATGTGCGGGTGTCGGCGACGTAGCCATGTGCGGGCGCCGGCGGCATAGCCGCGTGCGGGTGTCGGCGGCATAGCCGCGTGCGGGTGTCGGCGACGTAGCCGCGTGCGGGTGTCGGCGGCATAGCGGTGTGCGGATGTCGGCGTCGTGTGCTGGCGACGTAGCCGTGTCGGCCGGCGCAGGCGGCATAGCCGTGTGCCGGTGCCGGCGTCGGCGTCGTGTGCTGGCGACGTAGCCGTGTCGGCCGGCGCAGGCGGCATAGCCGTGTGCCGGTGCCGGCGACGAGCGCCGCGAGTTTGAGGCTTGAGGGCCGCGGCGCTGGCGCGGCCGCGGGCGAGCGACGGACCGCCGAGGCGCTTGCGGGCCCGAGGGCCGGCGCCGGAGCGCCGAGGCGCTTGCTGGTGCCGGCCGCCGGCGCGCGGCGGCATCAGGCCACGAGCTCCTCCGCCACCGTCACAGCCTCCTCCAACGTGTCCACCACCGGCACCCCCACCGATTCCAGGCTCGCCCGGCTGTGCGATCCCCCGGTGTAGAGCACCGCCTTCGCACCGACGTGGGCCGCCGCGACTGCGTCGTCCGCCGCGTCACCGATGACGACGACCCGCTCGGCGCTCACGCCCGCAAGACCGGCAAGGTGACGCACCATGTGCTCCGCCTTGCCGGACGTCGACGCGCCGACCCGCCCGTCGACCCGGACGAACCTCTCCTCGATGCCGTGCCGGCGCACGATCGGTATCAGGTGCTCATGGGGAGCGAGCGACAGCAGGGACTGCGTCAGCCCCGACTGCTGCCGCCGCACCAGCAGCTCGGCAGCCCCCGCCGCGAGACCGCACGCGTCGGCCCGCGCCCAGTAGTGCTTGTGGAACGCGGCATCCATGACGAGCCACTCGTCGTCCGTGGGAAGGCGCCCCATGAGTCGCTCGTAGAACCGCGGGACGGGCACGCAGTACAGCTCGCGGTAGCGCTCAAGTGTGATCTGCGCGAGGCCTATCTCCGCGAAGGCGGCGTTGGTCGCCGCGATCACGGTGCTGATGTCGTCGAGCAGCGTGCCGTTCCAGTCCCAGACCAGATGGGCGCTGCGGTTCCCCGTCTTCCCCATGCCGGAAACCGTACAGGCGGGGTACGACAATGCCGGGCGCAGCCTGTCATACGCCGGTCACAGGCGGTCAGGCGACGATGTTCGGGATCTCCTGCACGCCGAACCAGAGCAGCTCGTGGTCCTCGGCTCCGTCGACCGTGAACTGCGCGTCGTCGTCGCCGTGGTCGGCGGCACCGAGCGCGTCCACCGCGGCGGACACGTCGTCCACGGCGTCGTCGGCGTCGACGTGGACGGCCGCCGCCTTGGCCAACGGCACGGCGGAGGCGATCCGCACCTCACCGAGCGCGCTCGCGTCGAGCATGCTGTCGGGGTCTGCGACCGCGTCCTGGTCCGCCACGTCGACGGCCACGACCACACGCCGCCTTGCCGCCTCCGGGGCACCGGCCAGCAGGCGGAGCGACGCGGCGGCGGCGCGGTTCAACGCGGCGTACTCCAGCTCCTCGATGTCGTCGGAGACGTACCACTCACGCAGACCGGGCGTGACGGCATACGCGGCAAGCGGTCCGGGTCCCAGTTCGCCCGCCTCGTGCGCCGCTGCGAGACCGGGGAGGGTCAGGGGGACGTACACGCGCATGGCAGGCCGCTTTCGTAGTCTTCGGGACGCCCACAGGATACGTGCGACGTCCCCCATCGGGGTGCGCTCCCTTCCCCGCCGGCCGTCCACCTCGTACCCCGTCGACGGCTCTTCTTCCCGGCCCCTGCTGGCCCTCGTCACCCAGATAGGTGACTCTTCCGGCCAGGCCAGGCAGCACGGGATGCGCGTTGCGGCGGCCGGCCCGACGTCATAGAAGATCACCGACCAAAGCCACCTCCCGGTACACGACCGGGACGGCACCTCGGGGGCGATCTCCATGGACAGGACCCGGCCCGCAGGCCGGCGCGACCAGCGACGGCCTGTCGTCGCTGCGGCGACAGCGGCGATGGCACGCGCACGGCGGCAGCATCTGCCGCACTACTGGTTCGCCGACCGCCTGCTGGCGGTTCTCAGCGGCCAGCGGCCCGTCCACTGGATACTCGGACACACGATCGGCGAGGCTTACGAACAACTCGTCCGCCTCGCCCCGGGAGCGCCGCTGCGACCGCAGGCGCGAGTGATGCCGGTGGTCCGCCACTGCGGCGAATTCCACCCGGGCCCCGGCGTGATCGAGGCCTTCGCCCGCATCGGCTCCGGCGACCGGGTCAGCGCGATGGCCTTCCGCCTCGAACAGGGCACGGACCGCCGCTGGCGCTGCGCGGCGATCGAAGTCGCCGCAGACCGATGACGCCCCGCTCCGGCGCCTCGAGCACCCGGCCCTCTACGGCCGCTTCTGCGCCCGACAACTGCAGGCCCGACCCTCGGGAGCCTTCGGCCCCGCAGAGGCCGCCTGTCGGGCCGCAGGGCGGCCCGTGCGGGGCCAAGGAGCAGGCCGCTCCTTGGAGGCGCGCGCCCATCCGGCGGGCCCGGCACCAGGGTGCGCGTCGCCGACGGACCTGGGACCGCCGGCGCGCATCGCCCGAGACCGGGTGATGCGTCCGAGGCCTGTGGCGTGCGCCCAGCGAGCCGGGAGCGTGCCGCGCGTCGCCCAAAGGGCGCAGGCAGGGCCGAGGGGCCGGGAGCGCGCCTCGCCCACGGGCCCGAACAGGGCGGGGACGGCCGGGCAAGCCCATGAGTCCGCCCTCGGTGGGCCGAGGCCCGCCACGCCAGGCGGGCCGGGCCGCGTGCCGGGGGCCTTGGGCGCACCTCAGGCGGGCCGAGGCGCCCGGGAGCGTGCCGCGCGTGCCCGGGCAGGGCCGGGGGCGGCCGGGCAAGGCCGTGAGTCCGCCCTCGGTGAGCCGAAAGCCGCCACGCCAGGCACGCCCCGGCGACGTGCCGGGGACCTTCGGCGCACCGCAGGCGGGCCGAGGCGCCCGGAGGGCCTGGTGCGTCCAGACGGGCCCGGAGCGGTCGGGCGAAGCCCATGAGCGCGCCGCCCCATGGCCGAAGCCCCGGGCAACCTGGAAAGGCGTGGGCGCGCCCTCAGGCGGGCCGAGGGGGCCGTGGGCAGCGCGGGCGGCCATGGGCGCCCCAGACGGAGGCGCCGAGGCCTCAGGCCCGGCGCGGCACCGCGGCCCGAGGGCGGCCGGACGCGCAACGGAGCCTCAGCCGCCACGAGCCTCAGGCACCGCCACGGCCCCCGGGGGCCACCCACCATCGACGCCCCCCGGGGCCGAGCCAGCGGTCTCCCGGAGCGCACCCGAGTTCGGGGAAAGCCAGCCTGCTCGCGGGCGCCCCGGTGACCGAGCGCGAGACCTGGCAATCACTGTGGGACCGGCTCGGCGACGGCACGCTCGCAAAGGAGCAGGCCGTC
>NZ_JBEXRZ010000263.1:0-9421 GCF_040613325.1 Streptomyces sp. NPDC006283
GCTGCTCGCCGGGTGGATCGCCGGCGACGGCCGGGAAACCCCCGCCCTGCACCTGCTCCGCCGGCAGAGAGACCAGGGGCGGGCGTTCGCGGTCCGAGCCTCCCCCCTCATGGCTCGGACCGCCCTCGGTTCCCGCGCGCCAAGAACCGTCTCGACAAGGCTAGTTGACTCAGCGTCAGTGTCCAATCACTGTAGCGACAGAGACCTATCGACTTATTTATAGTTGGCGGGGTTCGGGGGCAACGTCGGATCGGGAAGGGCATGGCATGGATCTGGCCCTGCTGCGCACATTCGTCACGGTGCACCGGGCAGGATCATTCACGCGCGCCGCCGCCCTCCTCGGACTCTCCCAGCCGGCGGTGACCGGGCAGATTCGCACCCTGGAACGGCAGCTCGGCAAACCGCTGTTCCTTCGCCAGGCGCGCGGCGTCACGCCCACGACCGTCGGCGACGAGCTGGCCCACCGGGCAGCACCCCACCTCGATGCCCTCCTCGAGATAACCGAAGCGGGGCTCGACAACGAGACCGGCATCCGCACCCTCCATCTCGCCGGCCCGCCCGAGTTCATCGCGATGCGAGCCCTGCCCGCCCTCAGCCCGCTGATCGGCGAGGGACTCGCTCTGCGCGCTTCGTTCGGAAACGCGGAGGAGAGTCTCGACGGACTCGCCGCCGGCCATCACGACCTGGCCATCTCCACCGCCCGGCCGCGGGGCGCCCTGCTCAGCGCCACGACGCTGTGCGACGAGGAGCACGTCCTCGTCGCCGCCCCGCGGTGGGCCGCCCGCCTGGGGCCCTCGGCGCTACGCCGGGGCCACGTCGTGCTCGATCAGCTTCCGGTGGTCGAGGTCCACGAGTCCTTACCGTTCGTGTCGCGCTACTGGCACGCCGTCTTCGACTCGCCTCCGGCTGCCGCGGGCACCGTCATCACACCCGATCTGCGCGCCGTCCTGGAAACCACCGCCTCCGGTGCAGGGCTCGCCGTGCTGCCGCGCTATCTGTGCGAGGACGCCTTGGAACGGGGCCGAGTCGTCGCTCTGCTCGACCCTCCGGTGCCCCCGTTGCGCACGTACTTCCTTGTCGTACGCACGGGAACGCTCGCCCACCCGCATATCACCAGGGCGCACGAGTCACTGCTGCGCGCCGCCGCCGACTGGTGACGGAGACAAGACACGCCCACATGAGTTTCAGACGCGGAGACATGGGCCACTCTCTTGCCATGACCGAACGACCAGTGGTCAAGCGCACCGCACGCGCCATCCTGCTCGACGGTGACGACCTCGTCCTGATCAAGCGCACCAAGCCCGGCGTGGACCCGTACTGGCTGACGCCCGGCGGCGGGGTCGAAGCGGAGGACGCCACCGTCGTCGACGCGCTCCACCGGGAGGTCGACGAGGAGCTGGGCGCCAAGATCACAGACGTCGTGCCGTGCTTCGTCGACACCGTCGAGCACATCGCGGACGGCGGTGTGACGGGAGTGAAGGTGCAGCACTTCTTCGTCTGCCGTCTGGAGTCCATGGACCCGGCGCTGCGCCATGGGCCCGAGGTCGACGAGCCCTGCGGCGAGTACGAGATCGTGCGGGTGCCGTTCAGCCGCGTCGGAATCGCCGCCGTCCATCTCGTGCCGCTTTCGCTGCGCCACTACCTGGACGGCAACATCGAAGGCGTACGGGCCATGCACGCTCCCGACCTGGGCTGAGGCATCTGCAGGGTCGGTAAGGAACTACCGGTCGGCAGGAACGGTCAGGCGGCGCGCACCAGTTCGTAGGCCTCCCGGAGATCGCGCCCCGTGTAGGTGTGCGTGGCCAGGCCGGTGAGATGGTGATCGGCGTTCACGGCCACTGCTGTGGGCACCGCCGCGAAGATGGCGGCGTCCGACATCGAGTCGCCATAAGCGATGCAGGCGTCCAGGCCCACGCCGAACTCGGTGCAGAGCCGGCCGGCGACTTCCACCTTCGCGGCAGCGCTGAGGATGCCCGTCGGATCCACGGGCCGTCTGAAGGGAATCTCGGGGAAGCGTGAGCCGTGCGCCGCATGGGCACCCCAACCAAGCAGCCGCTCCACGAAGAATGACGGCGACAGAGAGATCACGGCGCAGAAGTCGCCCTTCTCCCGGATCTCGCTCCACACCTCGCGGATGCCCAGGAGCCAAGGAGCGGAGTCGAAAGCAGCGGCGACATGCGCTTCGGTGAGGTCTGTCCACAGGGCGTGCACGCGCGCCGCATACTCCGGCGGACCGATCCGGCCCGCGATCAGGTCCCGCTCCACCTCGCCGATCTCGTCCAGCAGCCCGAGCTGACGGGAGATCTCGACCGGCGCCGCCGAACCGTGGATCAGGGTGCCGTTCAGATCGAAGATGTGGAGCCTGGGTCGTCGTCTCATGTACGCCGAGGCTAGTACCCCCGATTACTCCCGCTGTCAGACGCGCCAGAACCCGCTGCCAGGCACCGTGTTTCACGTGAAACCACTCAAGCGTCCCGTCCGCCGGGCCATCCTCGTCGTCCATGTCGCCGCGTCGGCCGGCTGGCTCGGGCTCACCCTCGGCCTGCTCGCGCTTGCACTCACGGCGTACACCACGGAAACAACGTCCATGATCGAAGCCTCGTACCGCTCCATGAACGTCTTCACGGACTGGCTGGTCCTGCCCGTGGCGCTACTCACCCTGCTCAGCGGTCTCGTTCTGTCGCTGGGCACGAAGTGGGGGCTGGCCCGCCATCGCTGGGTCTACATCAAGTTCTGGCTGACCGTCGCGACCACCGGCGCGTCCGTCCTCGTGCTCCGCCCCGGTGTCAGCAGGGCCGCCGACGTCGTCGCCTCCGGCGGAGTGGTGGCCGAACCCCGCGACCTGCTGATGGGGCCGGCCGTCTCGCTGACCGCCTATCTCTTCATGACGGTCATCTCCGTTCTCAAGCCGTGGGGCCTCACCCGCCGCGGCCGCCGGAAGCGCGTCTTGGCCAGTTCACCAAAAGTGGTGGACGAACGATCAATGCGTCAGACAGCCTGAGCTCATGCAGACGCCCCTCGCCGAACTCCCCATCAGGCACCTGACCACGGATGACCTCCTGGCCTGCGCCGATCTCTCCGAGGATCGCGGCTGGCCGCGCGAGGAGCACAAGTGGGGTCTGCTGCTCGCCGCCGGTACCGGATACGGGATCGACGACCCAGAGGGCAAGGGGCTGGTGACCGCGTGCGTGCTCATGCGCTATGAGACCGGCCTCGCGGCCATCGGCATGGTGCTGGTGGCGGAGCGTCACTCCCGCCAGGGCGTGGGACGCCGTTTGATGAAGCATGTGCTGAACGAGGTGGGAAGCACGCCGGTCACCCTCCATGCCACACCCAACGGGAAGCCCCTCTACGAAGAACTGGGCTTCGCCACCACCGGTCGCGCCGAGATGGTCCGCGGGCACTTCACCGCTTCGGGGCCACAACCGCAGGTGGCGACCCGCCCGGCGACCGCGGAGGACCTGCCCGCGCTGCTGCGCCTGGACAACGAGGTCTTCGGCTTCGACCGCACGCACATGATCACGCGCCTGCCCGCCTTCGCGGACCAGCTGCGAGTGGCGGAGGACGACGAAGTCCTGACGGGGTACGCGGCCGCCTGGCCGAACATGGCCACCCAGGTCGTGGGCCCGCTGATCGCCCGGGACACCGAAACGGCGAAGGCCCTGATCGCGTCCCTGGCGGCGGGCACGGACCGTCCGCTGCGCACCGACATCGATGTGCGCCACGAAGAACTGCTGGCCTGGGTGAAGGAATGCGGTCTGGCACCGGTCGCATTCAACGCGGTGATGACCTTGGGGCTCCCGAAGCTGCCCGGTGACTGGACCCGCCGCTTCGCCCCTCTGACGGTCGCGGCGGGCTGAGGCCGGACAGGCGGGGCCTGCGGGGGACCGAGACCCTACGAGAATAATTGCAGTCGCTGTCTAGTTGTAAACGCGGGCTATTGCGTTCATCGCCTACCCTGGTGGTGAGCCGCTCCGGCACCGAGGAGGAGACCATGACAGCGACCGACCCCGCCCTCACTGCCCTCGCACAGGGCTGGTGCGCCCTCTCGCTGCTCCACGGCAAGATCGAGGCGCACATCGAGCGCGCCCTCGAGTCGAAGCACGGCCTCAGCGCCCGGGAGTACTCACTCCTCGACGTCCTCAGCCGCCAGCACGACGGCGAGGGTGGTCATCTCCAGATGAAGCAGGTCGCCGACGCTGTCGTCCTCAGCCAGAGCGCGACGACGCGCCTCGTCACCCGCCTCGAGGATCGCGGCCTGCTCGCCCGCTACCTCTGTCCCACCGACCGCCGGGGCATCTACACCGACGTGAGCGAGGCCGGCCTCGAGCTGCTCGCCGAGGCACGGCCGACCAACGACAACGCTCTGCGTGAGGCTCTGGACGAAGCTGCCAAGAACCCTGAGCTCGCCCCGTTGGTCAGGACGGTCGAAGAACTCAAGGTCCCCGCCCGATCCGCGTAGCCGCGCCTCGGCGGGCGGGCAGCGGGCACCGCTGCCCGCCTCATACCCGCGAGTGCGGTTTCACGTGAAACGTCCCGATGGGGCTCAGCTGGGGATTCCGCGCCATCCGGAAGGGTCCACGCCCCCGGGAACACCGTCCCCGGGCTCGTACGGCTCCCGCGTGAAAACGAACGAGCCCAGGTCCAGATGGCTCACGGAGCCGTCGCCGCGTCGCACCACCCGCAGGGTCTCGCCCGCGTAATAGCCGTCCAAACCGACCCATGTCTCCTCGGAGCTCGCCTGGAATCGCGCGCGCCGGCCGGCACCGCGCAACGGTTCCAGTTCCAGACCCCGGTCGGCGACCAGCCGCAGACCGAAGGCGTACGTGCCCCAGTACCAGGGCCCGGTCAGCGCCAGGAGCTCCCGGTCGGCCTCCGGAAGCGGACGCCACGGCTCAGGGATTCTCGGTTCGGCGTCGGACACGATGCGTACAAGGTCCGCTGCCACGGTCGCGGCGAGCGGCCCGGAGGTGGCATTGGCCAGCGCCACCGCGGCGACACCGTCCTCCACACTCACCCAGAGCCCGGCGAGGAAGCCGGGGAGCGAACCCGAATGCCCCACGAGGGTGCGTCCCTCGTTCCTCACGATCTGAAGCCCCAGGCCGTAGCAGCTGTCCCACTCCCCCGCCTCCGGAGGCACGGACGGAGTCCGCATCTCCCGCACGGTCTCTGCACGGAGTACCCGGTCATCCCCCTCGGCAAGGAAGCCGGCGAACCGGCACAGGTCGGCGGCCGTCGACCAGAGCTGCCCGGCAGGGGCCATGAGGCCGAGATCCTCGGCGGGTTCGGGGAGCATCACATCCGCCCACGGATGCACCGCCCAACCACCCGCGTGCGGAGCCTGCGCCTGCATGCTGGTCCGCCGCAGTCCGAGCGGTTCGAGGATCTCCCGCGTCAGCACCTCCTCCCAGGAGGCGCCGCGCACGGCTTCGACGAGCGAACCGAGCACGGTGTAACCGGGGTTGGAGTAGTGATGCCGTCGGCCCGGAGGATGCATCTCCGCACCGTCACCGAGTACGTCGGACAGCTCGGGGCGCAGCGAACCCGGCGTCCGCTCCCACCAGGGGGCAGGAGCCTCGGCACTCAAGCCGGCGCTGTGACCCAGCAGCTGGGCGATCGTCACCTCGCCGATCCCGGTTCCGGGCAGGTGCTTGTCCAGGGGGTCGTTCAGATCGAGCAGACCCTCGTCCCGCAGCCGCATGACCAGAACCGCCGTGAAGGTCTTGGTGATGGAACCGATGCGGTACTGCGTGTCGGCGTCCGGCCCATGTCCCTCGACGCATGTACGGGAGCCCGTCCACACCAGCTGCCCGTCGCGCTGCACGGCTCCGACGAACGAAGGTGCGCGCCCTTCGCTCTGGGCAACGGCGAGACGGTGGAACAGAGCCCGCCGAGTGGCGGGAAGCAGTTCTTCCAAGGATGAGGTCATGGAGCAGGTCTATCGGTGACGGTCCGTCGAGTCGACCGCATTTCCGGGACACGCGGACGAAAGGCCCACCGTGACCGGGGCCCTCGACCGCTCAGGTCTGCGCCATGTCCACAAACCGCGAATAGTGACCCTGGAACGCCACCGTGATCGTCGCGGTGGGACCGTTTCGGTGCTTGGCCACGATCAGATCCGCCTCGCCCGCTCGCGGCGACTCCTTTTCGTACGCGTCCTCGCGGTGCAGAAGGATCACCATGTCCGCGTCCTGCTCGATGGAGCCGGACTCACGCAGGTCCGAGACCATCGGCTTCTTGTCCGTCCGCTGCTCGGGACCACGGTTCAGCTGAGACAGCGCGATCACCGGTACCTCGAGCTCCTTGGCCAGCAGCTTGAGGTTTCGCGACATGTCGGAGACCTCCTGCTGACGGCTCTCGGCCCGCTTCGAACCGCCCGACTGCATCAGCTGCAGATAGTCGATGACCACCAGCTTGAGGTCGTTGCGCTGCTTGAGCCGACGGCACTTCGCCCGGATTTCCATCATCGACAGGTTCGGCGAGTCGTCGATGTAGAGCGGCGCCTGCGACACGTCCGGCATCCTGCGCGCAAGGCGCGTCCAGTCCTCGTCCGTCATCGTTCCCGACCGCATGTGGTGCAGTGCCACCCGGGCCTCGGCGGACAGCAGTCGCATCGCGATCTCGTTGCGGCCCATTTCGAGCGAGAAGATCACGCTGGGCAGATTGTTCTTGATCGAGGCGGCCCGTGCGAAGTCCAGCGCCAGCGTCGACTTACCCATGGCAGGGCGGGCAGCGATGACGATCATCTGGCCCGGGTGGAGGCCGTTGGTCAGAGAGTCGAAGTCCGTGAAGCCTGTCGGCACACCTGTCATCTCGCCGCTGCGCGAGCCGATCGCCTCGATCTCGTCGAGCGCCCCCTCCATGATGTCGCCGAGCGGCAGATAGTCCTCGCTTGTGCGCTGCTCGGTGACGGCGTAGATCTCGGCCTGCGCGGAGTTCACGATCTCGTCGACGTCTCCGTCGGCGGCGTAGCCCATCTGCGTGATCTTGGTTCCGGCTTCCACGAGACGGCGCAGAACCGCGCGCTCATGGACGATCTCGGCGTAGTACGAGGCGTTGGCCGCGGTGGGGACCGACTGGACCAGGGTGTGCAGGTAGGGAGCACCGCCCACGCGGGTGATCTCGCCACGCTTGACCAGCTCGGCCGCGACCGTGATGGGGTCGGCCGGCTCGCCCTTGGCGTAGAGGTCGAGGATGGCCTGGTAAACCGTTTCATGGGCCGGACGGTAGAAGTCGTGACCCTTGATGATCTCCACGACGTCGGCGATGGCGTCCTTGGACAGCAGCATGCCGCCGAGAACCGACTGCTCGGCATCAAGATCCTGCGGAGGAACACGCTCGAACCCGGGCGACCCGCCGTCCCAGCCGCCGCTCTCTTCGCCTCGGTCGTGCCGGTCCTCACGGTTGCGGCCCTCGTGACGACGCTGACGGGAAACGGGAAGACGGTCCCCCGGACTGTCGGCCGCCCACGGATCGTCCAGGGGCTCGGAAATGCTCACCCGGGCCACCTCCTCCCGTCCGCTCCACGGACCTACGCCGAGGCACTCTTTCTATGCCACGGCACTGACAAAACGAGTCGCCGAACTCCGCTTGCTGCGAGGCTTCTGCGGGGGCCTTTGGTGAGCCGGGCGACGGTCCACCGTAGGCCCGGCGGCACCGTCAGCCAATCTGGTTATCCACAGGCGTTGTGGACGAAGCACCGGATGCTGTGGAGAACCCTCCGCAACCTGTGCACGGACCGGGGGACAGCACTGTGGAAAAGTTCACGATCCCCCGCCTGAATCCCATCTGACCTGCGGCTTTCGCATCCACCACCTGTGGGGGAGAAAAACTTTCCCGTGCGGACCAAGATCAGAACAAACGGCACACGGACGAGCCGTCAACCCACCGCTCCGTAAGGAGTGATAACAGATTGCATCTCTTACCTGTGGAAGATTAGATTGACGCCATGACACAGGTCCCCGTGGGGCGTGAGGAACGCCGGAAACTGCACGACCGAGAGATCGTCGCGCTCGCCGTCCCGGCCTTCGGCGCTCTCGTCGCCGAACCCCTCTTCGTGATGGTCGACAGTGCCATCGTCGGCCATCTCGGCACCCCGCAGCTGGCCGGCCTCGGCGTCGCGGCAGCCCTGTTGATGACGGCCGTGAGCGTCTTCGTCTTCCTGGCCTATGCGACCACGGCCGCCGTCGCGCGCCGAGTGGGCGCCGGCGATCTCCAGTCCGCCATCCGGCAGGGGATGGACGGCATCTGGCTGGCCTTCGTTCTCGGCATCGCCGTCATCGCCGTCACTTTGCCGACGGCTCCATGGCTGGTGGACGTGTTCGGCGCCTCCGACACAGCTGCACCCCACGCGATCACCTATCTGAGGATCTCCAGTTTCGGCATTCCCGCCATGCTGATCGTCCTCGCTGCCACCGGGGTGCTCCGTGGTCTTCAGGACACCCGCACTCCCCTCTATGTCGCGGTCGGTGGCTTCGCCGCCAACGCAGCCCTCAACGCCGGCCTGGTCTACGGAGCCGGCCTCGGCATCGCCGGGTCCGCATGGGGAACGGTGATCGCCCAGTGCGGCATGGCTGCCGCCTACCTCGTCGTTGTTGTCCGCGGAGCGCGGAGGCATGGTTCTTCCCTGCGCCCCGACGCAGCAGGGATAAGGGCCAGCGCCCAGGCCGGAGTGCCGCTGCTGGTCCGCACACTCTCCCTGCGAGCGGTCCTGCTGATCGCCACGGCGGTGGCGGCCCGCCTCGGGGACACCGACATCGCCGCACATCAGATCGTGCTCTCGCTGTGGAGCCTGATGGCCTTCGCGCTGGATGCCATCGCCATCGCCGGGCAGGCCATCATCGGCCGCTTTCTGGGAGCCGGAGATGCCGAGGGTGCCAGGCAGGTGTGCCGGCGGATGGTGCAGTGGGGCGTGGCAGCGGGTGTGGTGCTCGGCATCCTTGTAGTGGTCTCGCGTCCGCTCTTCATCCCCTTGTTCACGGGCGACCAGGCGGTCCAGGACACGCTGTTGCCCGCTCTCCTGGTCGTGGCGGTGTCCCAGCCCATTGCGGGTGTCGTCTTCGTCCTGGACGGCGTCCTGATGGGCGCGGGCGACGGCCCGTACCTGGCATGGGCGATGCTGTTCACGCTGGCTGCCTTCGCACCCGTCGCGCTGCTCGTTCCCGCCCTCGGGGGCGGTCTGACCGCTCTGTGGTGGGCGATGACGCTGATGATGGCCGTGCGGCTGCTGACCCTGTGGTGGCGGGCGCGTTCCGGACGGTGGATCGTCACGGGCGCGACCCGCTGACCGTCACGTCAGCTGCGGCCGGCCGCTGTTTCACGTGAAACGGTGCCGCGGGGCCGAGCACCCGGCAACGGCGGAAGGGCCGCACCCGGCTGGCACGCGCCGTGCTGGGGCCCGGTTCGCTCACGCCGTGGGAGG
>NZ_JBEXRZ010000264.1:0-9297 GCF_040613325.1 Streptomyces sp. NPDC006283
TGAGGGGGATGAGCTGGGAGGATCCGTTTCTGCTTTCTCTGTATCGAGCTCGCGGCCTCTGCCGGGGCGCCCTCGTCACCACAGGAAGCGGCGGCTCTGTCGGGGCCGGCGTCCTCGCGCGTCCCGCTCACGGCCGATGCGCCGCCGGCGACGGAACCGTGCGCTGCGGCCTGTTCGGCGGCGGGGTGTCCGGGACGGCCGGCGGAGGCCGCCGCAGCCCCGTCAGACGCGCTGTCGACGGCCACCGCGGAACGCGCCCCGTGCGCAGCGCCGCCCGCCTCCCGCGAGAGGGCCGCCCCATCGGGCCCGGCGTGCTCGCCCGCCCCGCTCACGACCGGCGTGCCGCCCATCTGGGCGGCCGACGCGGCCGGATCGGTGCCGGACGGGTTCGGGGGCTCACCGGCCTCGCCACGGGGCCCGGCGGCAGCCGACGCCCGCCGGTCCAGGGCCCTGCGCAGCAGCGGGCGTACCGCCTCGCCGACCAGCAGGGCCAGGACCAGGTAGAGCAGCACCGCCAGCCACAGGAAACCGGGCCACGCCAGCACCCGTTCCAGCCAGAACGGCGCTCCGATCCGGCCCGAGGTGAGCGCCGCGACGGACAGCAGCGGCAGGGCCCAGATCGCGGCCGTACCGAGCCTGCGGGCGGTACCTCCCCGCGCGGTCGTGTCGCGGACCAGTCTCCGCCACACGTACCAATGGACCCCCGCGAGCAGGGCGACGACAAGAAGAATCACGAGTACGACGACTGCCGCCACGACCTGCCCCTACCTGCGCTCACGGCGCAACGCCCGTACACCACGCAACCCGATGACGCCGATGACCGTCCCCAGGACCAGGGAAGTGACAGCGAGCAGCAGATGGACCCAGAAGTAACCGGTCGGGTCGCCCGCGTCGTCGAAGGCGAGTCCGCTGGCGTCCTTCCACAAGTTCCTGATGAAAGAGACCCAGATGAACCAGCTCCACACCCCGAACGCGAGAAGGAACCAGGAGACGGAACGGCTGAGCTTCATGAACCAAGTATCGCGTCCGTCCTCCGAGCGGGTCCTTCGGGGTGGGCTGTCCTGGCGTCAACCCCGGCGAGCCTTCAATACGATCTCCATATTTTCTACGCGGCCCTGTACGTTCTCGTCCGTGTCTGCTCTGAAAACCACCGCGCGAAGGACCGCCTCGACGGTCCTCGCCGCCGCGTTGCTGCCCGCCCTGGCCGCAGGCCCCGCGCTCGCGGCCTCGCACGACAACGTCCCGGACCGGAAGAAGCCGAAGCCTCCGGCGCGCATGTCCTCGGTCGGCGGCGTCCAGCTCGCCAAACCGGGCACGCAGGTCAAGCTCGGACCCGGCGCGCCCGTGCTCCCCAAGGACGTCAGCGGCCGTTCCTGGATCGTCGCGGACGCCGAGAGCGGTGAGGTGCTCGCCTCCCACAACGCGCACTGGCGGCTGCCTCCGGCGTCGACCATGAAGATGCTCTTCGCGGACACCCTCCTGCCGAGGCTGCCGAAGACCACCGTCCACAAGGTCGCCCCCGAGGAACTCGCCGACGTCGGCGCGGGCAGCAGCCTCGTCGGCATCAAGGAGAACCACACCTACTCGGTCCACGACCTGTGGCTGGGCGTCTTCCTGCGCTCGGGCAACGACGCCGTCCACGTCCTGTCGGCGATGAACAACGGCATCGACCAGACGGTCAAGGACATGCAGGAGCACGCCGAGGAGCTGCAGGCGCTCGATACCACGGTCGTCTCCCCCGACGGCTACGACGCCCCCGGCCAGGTCTCCTCCGCGTACGACCTGACGCTGATCGCCCGCAGCGGCATGCAGAAGAAGGACTTCCGCGAGTACTGCTCGACGGTGAGCGCCGACTTCCCCGGCGAGCAGAAGGAGGGCGAGCAGCGCGGGACCTTCAAGATCCAGAACACCAACCGCCTGCTCACCGGCGCGACCGGCATCACCCCCTACAAGGGCATCGCCGGCGTCAAGAACGGCAGCACCACCCAGGCCGGCTCCACCTTCACCGGCGTCGCGGAACGCAACGGCAAGGTGCTGCTGGTCACCGTCATGCACCCCGACTCCGGGGAAAGCCTGGCGGTCTACAAGGAGGCCGGCCGGCTGCTCGACTGGGGCTTCTCCGCGGCGGACAAGGTGACGCCGGTCGGCGAGCTGGTGCCGCCGAGGTCGGCCGAGCCGGCCGAGGACACGGAGGCGGTCGAGGCAGACGCGGACCGCAAGGCGGACGCGGCGAATCCGGTCGCCGCCTCGCAGACCGGCTCCAGCGGCCTGAGCATCGCGCTGAGCGTCGCCGGCGCCGTGCTGATGGCCCTGGCGACCGCCGTCTTCCTGGTCAAGCGCCGCTGGCCGCTGCCCGACCGGGCGCGTCGCGGACCGGGCCAGTAGCGGACGCGGCGGGCCGATCACCGCCACTGCTCTGCGGCTCGCCGGCACTGCTCGCTTCGCCGTCGCTGCTCTGCGTCGCCGTCCAGGCGGCGCAGAACAGCAGCAGCTTGGCGGTGAAGTTGATCCACAGCAGCAGCGCGATCGGGACGCCGAACGCGCCGTACATGCTGCGCGACGCGACCCCGCTGATGTAACCGCCGAGCAGCAGCTTGAGCAGCTCGAACCCGACAGCGCCGATCAGCGCCGCCACCATCAGCCGCCGGCGCGGCGGCTGCACCCCGGGCAGCAGGGTGAGCGCGTAGAGCAGGACCAGGAAGTTCGCGACGACGCCCACCGCGAGCGCGGCGACCTGCAGCAGCACTCCGCCGATGCCGCCGTCCTCGAGGCCCAGCCGGTCGGCGGTCCAGCCGACCGTGGTCGAGCCGAGCGCGGAGGCGGCGAACGACGCCAGGCCGATGCCGCCGAGACCGGCGAGCACGCCCACGTCCTTGATCTTGCGGACCACGGGGTTGCCCTCGTCCACGTCGTCGAGCTCCCACACAGCCCGCAGGCACTCGCGCATCGACCCGACCCAGCCGACTCCCATGAACAGCAGAAGCGCACCGGCGACGACCCCGACCGTGCCCGCGTTGGCGACCAGAGCGTTGATGTCGAGCTGGTCGGAGATGCCCGGGACCTGGTCGGAGAGCTGCTCGTCGAGCTCGGCCAGCGCCTGCTGGTCGAGCGCCGCGGCGATGATCGCCGCGGTAACGGTGATCAGCGGGAAGAGCGCCAGGAAACTGAGGAACGTGATCGCAGCGGCGAGACGCGTCCAGTGGACCCGGTCGAGCGTCTCGTACGACCGCCACGCATGGGTGCGCATCAGCCGCTGAACGAGCGGGCCGACGACGGGGAGCTTGAGCAGCCAGTCCATGCGCTACGCCTACCCGTCGTGACCCTCCGCAGGCCCGCGACCCGCCGGGAGATCACCAGCCGCCGCGGAGAGCGCCTCGCACGGCCCCGGGCGAGGCCGGAGGGCCGGGGAAGCTCAGAGGGTGGTGGCGTGCTCGTCGACCGGGGTGCCCTGCGGGGGCACGCCGGGGATGCCGCCGCCGAAGGTGTACGTGCTGAGCTTGCGCCACACGGCGTCCGCGCCCTGTTCGTAGAGGGCGAAGGACGCACAGGTCCATGCCGCCGCGTACTCGGAGAGCTCCTCGTACGCGCGGTCCATCGCCTCCTCGGAGATGCCGTGCGCCACCGTGACGTGCGGGTGGTAGGGGAACTGCAGCTCGCGCACGAGCGGACCGGACGCGTCCCGCACCCGCTTCTGCAGCCAGGTGCAGGCGGCACCGCCCTCGACGACCTGGACGAAGACGACGGGCGACAGCGGACGGAAGGTGCCGGTGCCGCAGAGCCGCATCGGGAACGGCCGGCCGACCGCGGCGACGGCCGCGAGATGGGCCTCCACGGCGGGGAGCAGCGCGGAGTCGACCTCGGTGGGCGGCAGGAGGGTGACGTGGGTCGGAATGCCGTGCGCGGCGGGATCCCCGAAGCCCGCGCGCCGCTCCTGGAGCAGGCTGCCGTAGGGCTCCGGGACCGCGATCGAAACGCCGAGCGTTACGGTCCCCACGTCGTTCTCCTCGGTTGTCGGTACGGATCGGATCGGTCGGATCGACAAGGGCTTGCAGCCGCCAGTGTGGCGGCTGCACCCTCTTCGTGGCCAGAGTCCTTGGACACAGGTCTTCGGACTCTTCGCGGCTCAGTGCTTCGCGGGGACGAATCCCAACTTGTCGTAAGTGTCCGCCAGGGTCTCCGCGGCCACAGAACGGGCCTTCTCCGCCCCCTTGGCCAGGATCGAGTCCAGCGTCTCGTTGTCGTCCAGGTATTCCTGCGTGCGGGCCCTGAACGGTGTGACGAAGTCCACCATCACCTCGGCGAGGTCGGTCTTCAGCGCACCGTAGCCCTTGCCCTCGTACTTCTGCTCCAGGTCGGCCACGGTCGTACCCGTGAGGGTGGAGTAGATGGTGAGGAGGTTGCTGACGCCCGGCTTCTCCTGAGCGTCGAAGCGGATCACCGTGTCCGTGTCGGTGACCGCGCTCTTGACCTTCTTCGCGGTGGTCTTCGGCTCGTCGAGCAGGTTGATCAGGCCCTTGGGCGTGGAGGCCGACTTGCTCATCTTGATCGTCGGGTCCTGGAGGTCGTAGATCTTGGCGACCTCCTTCACGATGTACGGCGCCGGCACGGTGAACGTCTTGCCGAAGCGGCCGTTGAAACGCTCCGCGAGGTCGCGGGTGAGCTCGACGTGCTGGCGCTGGTCCTCGCCGACCGGCACGGCGTCCGCCTGGTACAGCAGGATGTCCGCGACCTGCAGGATCGGGTAGGTGAAGAGACCGACGGTGGCACGGTCGGCACCCTGCTTGGCGGACTTGTCCTTGAACTGGGTCATGCGGGAGGCCTCGCCGAAGCCGGTGAGGCAGTTCATGACCCAGCCGAGCTGGGCGTGCTCCGGGACGTGGCTCTGGACGAAGAGCGTGCAGCGCTCGGGGTCGAGGCCGGCCGCGAGCAGCTGTGCCGCGGCGAGTCGGGTGTTCGCACGCAGCTCGGCCGGATCCTGCGGCACGGTGATCGCATGCAGGTCCACGACCATGTAGAACGCGTCGTGGGTTTCTTGCAGCGCCACGTACTGGCGGATGGCACCGAGGTAGTTCCCGAGGTGGAACGAACCGGCGGTGGGCTGGATACCGGAGAGCGCGCGGGGTCGGGATGAGGCCATGTTCCTCATTCTCTCAGGTGCGCAACCGATCTCCGGCCGCCGGTGCGTCCCCGGCGTTCCGCCCCTTGACGGGCCGGTGCCGCAGCCGCCGTTCGGCAACCGCGGCGCCCCGCGGCCCGGTCCCGCGCCGGCGACTGCCGGACAGCCGGAGGCACCGCCCGGCCGTCGGGGTCGTCCGGCGGTCAGGGGTCAGGCGGGCAGGCCCGGGGCGGGGTGGGCGGCCATGAGGCCGGCCACCGCCGCCCGGATCGCGGCGAGCGTGTCCTCGTCACCCTTGCCCGCGGCCGTGACGCCCCGGTCGATCCACTCGGCGACGGCGGCCATGTGCTCCGTCCCGAGACCGCGGGACGTCAGGCAAGGAGTTCCGATACGGACGCCCGACGGGTCGAACGGCTTCCTCGGGTCGTAGGGGACGGTGTTGTAGTTGACGACGATCCCCGCCCGGTCGAGGGCCTTGGCCGCCACCTTGCCGGGGACGTCCTTGGAGGTGAGGTCCATCAGGATCAGATGGTTGTCGGTGCCGCCGGAGACCAGGTCGAAGCCGCGTGCCAGCAGCTCCTCGGCGAGCGCCTTGGCATTGGCGACGACCTGGGCGGCGTAGTCGCGGAAGGAGGGCCGGGAGGCCTCGTGCAGGGCGACCGCGATGGCGGCGGTGGTCTGGTTGTGCGGGCCGCCCTGGAGCCCCGGGAAGACCGCCTTGTCGATGGCCTTGGCGTGCTCCTCGCGGGACATCAGCATCGCGCCGCGCGGGCCGCGCAGGGTCTTGTGGGTGGTGGTGGAGATGACGTCGGCGTACGGCACGGGCGAGGGGTGGGCGCCGCCCGCGATCAGGCCGGCGATGTGGGCGATGTCGGCGACCAGCACGGCACCGGCCTCCTGGGCGATCTCCGCGAAGGCCGCGAAGTCGATGGTGCGCGGCAGCGCGGTGCCACCGCAGAAGATGACCTTGGGCCGTTCCGCGAGAGCGAGTGCGCGCACCTCGTCGAAGTCGATGAGGCCGGTGTCGTGGCGTACGCCGTACTGGACGCCGCGGAACCACCTGCCGGTGGCGGAGACGCCCCAGCCGTGGGTGAGGTGGCCGCCCATCGGCAGGGCCATGCCCATCACGGTGTCGCCGGGCTCGGCGAAGGCGAGGTACACGGCGAGGTTGGCCGGGGAGCCGGAGTAGGGCTGGACGTTGGCGTGCTCGACCCCGAAGAGCGACGTGGCGCGGGCGACGGCGAGCCGCTCGACCTGGTCGATGTTCTGCTGGCCCTCGTAGTACCGGCGGCCTGCGTAGCCCTCGCTGTACTTGTTCTGCAGGACGGTGCCCGAGGCCTCCAGCACGGCCTGCGAGACGTAGTTCTCGCTGGGGATGAGCCGCAGGGTGTCGGCCTGGAGCCGCTCCTCCGCACCGACGAGAGCGGCGAGCTCCGGATCGGCCTGGGCGAGGGCGGGGTGGGAGAGGGGAAGGGGCATGGGAGTGGTCCTCCGGGGCGATCCGTGTCGTCGGTCGTGGTCCCGGGGTGCCTGGGGGCACCCCCGTGCCGCAGGCCACGGGGGAGGGCGGCACTTCGCGTGTATACCCGCGCGCGGCTTCCTCGGGGTCGCTTCCCCGTACGCCAGTCGCCGTGCGTGGCGCCCACAGTAGCGGCCGGCGTGCCGACGCGCCGTGCCGTCCGCACTGCGAGCCGCGGGCGGCGCGCGACGATGGAGGGAGCGCGGTCACCGACCGCGCCCCGTGCCGACGCTCTGTCTGTCCGTCCGTCCCGATGATCGATCGGAGTGCCCGTGTCGACCACGACATCCGCCTTCGCCTCCGCGGAGGCGCACAGCGCGCACAACTACCATCCGTTGCCGGTCGTCGTCGCCTCGGCGGACGGCGCCTGGATGACCGATGTCGAGGGGCGCCGCTTCCTCGACCTGCTGGCCGGGTATTCGGCCCTCAACTTCGGTCACGGGAACCGCAGGCTGATCGAGGCCGCGAAGGCACAGCTGGAGCGGGTCACCCTGACCTCCCGCGCCTTCCATCACGACCGGTTCGGCGATTTCTGCGCACAGCTGGCCGAGTTGTGCGGCATGGAGATGGTCCTGCCCATGAACACCGGGGCAGAGGCGGTGGAGACGGCCGTCAAGACCGCCCGCAAGTGGGGCTACCGGGTCAAGCGGGTGCCGGACAACATGGCGAAGATCGTGGTGGCGTCCAACAACTTCCACGGCCGGACGACCACGCTGATCAGTTTCTCGACCGACCCGGAGGCCAGGTCGGACTACGGGCCGTACACCCCGGGGTTCGAGATCGTTCCGTACGGGGACCTGACCGCGATGGCCGCGGCGGTCACGGAGAACACGGTGGCCGTGCTGCTCGAACCCATCCAGGGCGAGGCGGGCGTGCTGGTCCCCCCGGCCGGTTATCTCCCGGGCGTCCGCAGGATCACCCGCGAGCGGAACGTGCTGTTCGTCGCGGACGAAATCCAGTCCGGGCTCGGGCGTACGGGCAGGACGTTCGCCTGCGAGCACGAGGGCGTCGTGCCGGACATGTACGTGCTCGGCAAGGCGCTCGGCGGCGGTGTGGTGCCGGTGTCGGCGGTGGTCTCCTCCGCCGAGGTGCTCGGCGTGCACAGGCCGGGCGAGCACGGCTCGACGTTCGGCGGGAATCCGCTGGCCTGTGCCGTGGCCCTGGAGGTGATGGCGATGCTGCGCACCGGGGAGTTCCAGCGGCGAGCCGCCGAGCTGGGTGAGCATCTCCACCACAAACTGGGGCTCTTGGCCGACGCAGGTCTGGTGACGGCGGTGCGCGGTCGCGGGCTGTGGGCCGGTGTGGACATCGCGCCGGGCCTCGGGACGGGCAGGGAGCTGTCGGAGAAGCTGATGGACCGGGGGGTGCTGGTGAAGGACACGCACGGAGCGACCATCCGGATCGCCCCGCCGCTGGTGATCGACAAGGAGGATCTGGACTGGGGCCTGGAGCAGATCCGGGCCGTGCTGGCCGACTGACCCGCCCGCGCGGGCCCGCAGCACGGTGGCGGGCGGCGCCCGCCTCCTGTCACTGCCCCAGCGCGCGGCAGAGCGCGTCGAGCGCGCCGCCCCACGCGCTGTCCGGCGGGGTCGCGTAGCCGACGACCAGGGCGTCACGGTCGGCGGGCGCGTCCTTGTGACGGAAGCGGCTGACCGGCTCGATCCCCAGCCCCTGCCACGCCGCGGCGCGCAACGCCGACTGCTCGGTGCCGGGCGGCAGTTCGAGGACCGCGTGCAGCCCGGCGGCGATGCCGCTCACCCGGATGCCCGGGGCGTGCTCGGCAAGCTGCCGCACCAGCTGGTCGCGGCGGCGCCGGTAGCGCAGCCGCATCCCGCGGACGTGCCGGTCGTACGCCCCGGAGGCGATGAACTCCGCGAGCGTGAGCTGGTCCAGCGCGCTCGACACCCAGTCGACGCCGCCCTTGGCCTCGAGCACCTCGCCGACCATGGCCGGTGGCAGCACCATCCAGGCCAGCCGCAGTCCGGGGGCCAGTGACTTGCTGGCCGTGCCCAGGTAGACGACGTGCTCCGGTTCGAGGCCCTGGAGTGCGCCGACGGGCTGGCGGTCGTAACGGAACTCGCCGTCGTAGTCGTCCTCGAGGATCACGCCGCCCGCCGTGCGAGCCCAGTCGACAGCCGCGGCCCGACGGTCGGGGTGGAGCGGCACGCCGATGGGGAACTGGTGGGCGGGCGTCATCAGCACCGCCCCCACGCCGCGCAGCTCGCCCTCGCCCAGCGCAGCCGTGTCCGTGCCCCGTTCGTCGATGGGCAGCGCCGGGGTGCGCAGCCCGGCGTCGGCCAGCAGGTTCCAGTGCACATCGAGGCCGTACGACTCGACGGCCACGTCCCGCACCCGCCGCTGCCGCAGCACCTTCCCCATCAGCATCAGTCCGTGCACGAAGCCGGAGCAGATCACGATGCGTTCCGGCGCGGCGTGCACACCCCGTGCCCGCGCCAGGTAGTCCGCCAGCACCGTCCGCAGCTCGACGCGTCCGCGCGGGTCCCCATAGCCGAACGCCTCATGGGGCGCGGCGCTCAGTGCCCGGCGGGCGGCCTTGAGCCACTCCGCGCGCGGGAAGGCCGCGAGGTCGGGGCTGCCGGGCATCAGGCTGTACGTGGGCCGGCCGCGGGGCGGGTGCGCCCTGGCCGTGTCCGGCGCGGGC